>JASHUE010000306.1:0-13367 GCA_030040195.1 Streptosporangiaceae bacterium
GGCGGCGGCGCTCCCCCGGCCCGGCCGACGACGGAAGGCTGACTCCCATGACCCGCCATCGCCTGGATCCGTCCCCGTCCACAACGACGCAGGTGTTCAGCCGCGACCTGCCTCCCGTGCTGACGGTCGAGCCTGGCGATTCGGTCCTCCTCCGCTCCCTCGACGCTGCGGGCCACCTGGAGCGGCAGCTGCTTCCCGGTGAGCAGGTACCGACGATGTTCTCCGAGTGGAAAGGGCACTGCCTGACCGGGCCGATCGCCGTGCGCGGCGCGAAGCCCGGCGACGTGCTGGCGGTGCGTTTCGCTTCGCTGCGACCCGACGACTGGGGCTGGACGACCGCCGGGGCCCACGACACGCCGCTAACCCGGCGCCTCGGCCTGCACGACGTCCCGCCCGCCAGCCTGCTCTGGGAGATCGACGCCGACGCCGGCGTGGCCACCTGCGACCGCGGCCACGGGGTGACCATCGCGCCCTTCCACGGCGTCGCCGGGGTTGCCTGGGACGAGCCGGGCGAGCACTCGACCATCCCGCCCCGAGCCGTCGGCGGCGGCAACATCGACTGCAAGGAACTCGTGGCCGGATCGGTGCTGTACCTGCCGGTCAGCGTGCCGGGCGCACTGCTGAGCATCGGGGACGGCCATGCGGCCCAAGGCGACGGCGAGGTCTCCGGCACGGCGATCGAGTGCGCGATGACCACAGAGCTTGAACTCGGCATCGTGGCCGCCAGGCCCGTCCGCGGCGTGCACGCGGAGGCGCCGGCCGGCCGGATCACGTTCGGGTTCAGCCCGGACCTCAACGCGGCCATGGGCGATGCACTCGAGGCCATGCTGGCTTGGATGCAGGCGCTCTACGGGCTCGACCTCGCCGTCACGCTCGCGCTCGCCAGCCCGGCCGTTGACCTGCACGTCACCCAGGTGGCCAACCAGTCCTGGGGCGTTCACGCGCTGCTGCCGTGGGACGCGATCAGGTAGGGCGCGGGCACCACGGACACACCTCGTTCCCCAAAAGAAGCACGTCCATCAGAGGGATCTTCTGGGGCGGAACGAGGAGCGGACCAGGCAACTCGCTGAGCACGGTCGCGGGTGGTACCGGGTGCCGGGCCAGCCCTCTACGGCCGGGCCGACGCGACCGGCGCCACGCTGGCGACCGTGGCCTGAGCGGCCGCGATCTTGAGGAAAGACGCGGCCCGCGTGAACGTGTCGCCGATCGTGTGCCCGGCAAGCTGATGCTGGTAGGCCCGGTAGCGCGCGGCCTCCCACTCCTGGCCCCGTGGCGAGAGCCAGTCGAACGTCTGCTCAGGAAGGCGGCTCCAGCGCCAGTCGGTCACGCAGTTGACGCGGTCGGCACGGCCGGGCCTGAGGTGGATGAAATCGACGTGGTCTACGTCGTGACCCATCCGGTTCCTGACAAAGCGCAGGCCCGCCAGCGTTTCCTCGATCACGGCGCGATCGGCGGGCAGCCGCTCGGACAGGACCCGGTCATAAACCTCCGGGTGATAGCGCACGAGCGTGCCGTCGACGATCGTGACCCACCACACGGCCTCGCCGATGACCGCGAACGCGCGCGCCCGGTCCAGGCCCCTCATCCGCGGCAGGCGGTCGGTCGTGTCGATCATGGCCGTGACTGACCACTCCAGCGCGCTCGCATCCGAGGCCGGGCCCTGAACGTGGCTCCGGTTCCAGGCGACCCGGCAGCGGGCGGAGCAGAACCGCCCATGCTCGCGCCGTGGCGAGAACTGCGTACCACACTGCTCGCAGTTCCTCGTGTCCGCCATGCGGACCATGTTACGCGTAACACGGGTCTCAGTCCCAGCACCGCCACGCGTTCGGATGATGTGCCCTGACCAGCCAGGACCCGCCCTAGCAGGCAAAGACGAACCGTGGACGCCCGTCGTTCAGCTAATGTTCATCTCGGCTTAGCGGGGCCGAAGCTCGCATGGCGGTCAGGGTCGCGCGGGCTCGCCGCTCGCGTGAATGGCTGCTCGCGTGAATGGCTGCTCGCGTGAATCGCCGCTCGCGTGAATCGCCGCTCGCAGGATCGGGCTAACGGCCTATTTGCGGCTGACTCGTCCGGTGCTTGGGAACCGCGGCGTCGTACACGATAAGCGCGAACAGCAGGAACGTGATGATGTGGACGCTCGTGCAGTACTCGCAGATCTGGCCGAGGCTGATGACCTCACGGTAGACGAGGTACAGGACGAAGATCATCCCGACGACAACGGCGGCAAGACGGGCATAGCCGATGATCTTGGAATAGCGCGGGTGCTCAAACCTCCAGGCCCACGGCGAGCAGATAACCACCATGAAGACGAAGAACGCCAGGCCGTAGACGGCGACGGGGATGCCGAAGATCCACGCGTACACGCTGCTCTGCACGATCACGCAGGAGTCGGCCTTGGCCGAGCAGCCGAGCAGCCCCGTCCCCGAGAAGTGGGTGTACACCTGATAGCCGGCGTCGACGAGGCCGAGCACGGACAGCACGAACGCGGTGAAAGGCAGCCCGCCCATTGATCGCGGCGTTGGCACGAAACGGCGCCAGCCGCGTGGCGCTGGCAGCTGTGCGCTCTTGGCCGGGGCAGCCGACGCGCTCCTGGCCGCGGGCGCGCCGTTCTTAAGGGCCGGCCGGTTCCTGGAGCCGGTGCCGCCATTCCTGGATGCGCCGTCTCTCGAGGGGGTGCCGTTCCTGGCTGCGGTGGCGGTCGCACCGCGCTTTCCGGCCGCGTTAGCCGAGGTCGCCGGCGGCTCGCGCTTGGATTGCCCGCCCGACTGGCCCGACCGGCGGCCCGATGACTGCCCGCCACCCTGTGTGGCCTGCGCGCCGGCCGTCTGGCGACCCTTCGACGAAGCCCGCGATGCGCTCATGCGGGCATGATACGACGTCAAGCTGGGTGGTGGCACCCCGTCTGCCCTGACGCTTGCCTGAGGCGCTAAGATACCCTCCAGGGGTATAAATTATGACGGACTCGCTGGCCAGCTGGTCGGGCCGGCCAATCGCGGGATGGGGGCTGTGATCTTGATCGCGGTCTGGCTGGACATCGGCCGGTCCCTCCGCGAGGCGTTCTTCATGTTCTGGGAAACGCTGTGGCCTCTGGTGCTGGGCTTTGGCCTGTCTGGCGCAGTCCAGGCGTTCGTGAGCCGTGAGGCGATGGAGCGCAAGCTCGGCAACCACGGGCCTGCAGCCGTCGCGCGTGCGTCCGGCTACGGCATGGTGTCCTCGTCCTGCTCCTACGCCGCCTCGGCGACGGCAAAGTCGCTGTTCGCCAAGGGCGCGGACTTCGTTTCCGCCATCGTCTACATGTTCGCCTCGACGAACTTGGTCATCGAACTCGGCATCCTCCTGGCTGTGCTGATGGGGTGGCAGTTTGCCGTCAGCGAGTTCGTGGGCGGCACCATCATGATCGTCCTGCTTGTCGTCCTCGGCGGCCTCTGGCTGCGGGGCCGGTCCGTCGTCGAGGTCCGTTCGCGCGTCGGCGCAGCCCAGGCGGCCGGCGCTGATGACCACTGCCATCACCACGAGGAACACGGTGCCCACGGGTCAGGTACCGGGGCTGACCCGATACCGCTGGCCCGGCGGGTGCGGTCGAAGGCGGGCTGGACGGACGCGGCCACCTACACGATGGCGGACCTGACCATGCTGAGCCGGGAGCTTCTCATCGGCTACACGGTGGCCGGGTTTCTGGCCGCGCTGGTCCCCGTGCCGGCCTGGCACGCCATGTTCCTGACCGGGCATGGCTGGTGGACGAGCGTGGAGAACGCCGTCGTCGGACCGTTCGTTGCGATCATCAGCTTCGTCTGCTCGATCGGGAATGTGCCGCTCGCGGCCGCGCTGTGGAAGGGGGGCATCGCTTTCGGCGGCGTGGTCTCGTTCATCTTCGCCGACCTGATCACGTTCCCGTTGCTGCTGGTGTACCGCCGCTATTACGGCCTGCGGATGGCCGCCCGCATGCTCGTGCTGTTCTGGGCCGTCATGTCGATCGCCGGCCTGGTCACCGAGGGCATCTTCCGGGCGGCCGGGCTGATTCCCGCGCATCGCCCGGCCGTCATCGCCTCGGCCGGCTTTGCCTGGAACTACACGACCTACCTCAACATCATCTTCCTGGCCGTGTTCGTGCTGCTCTACTGGGCCAGCCGGAATCGCAAGCGTCTCAAGGCCGGCCCCGGGCGGGCTGTTCATCCCGTCGACGGCATGCAGGTTGACACCGCGCATGCAGGCTGACACTGCGCAGGCCGGCTGAATCACGGCGGCTGGCATCGGAGACTGGCAGCATCGACGGCATGACTGTAGTGAAGATCAATGCGCTGACAGTCCCCGCCGATAGCGGGGACGAGCTTGCCCGCAGGTTTGCCGCCCGGGCCGGGGCGGTCGACAATCAGGACGGCTTCGAGGGCTTCGAGCTGCTCAGGCCCACCGATGGCCGCACGACCTGGCTCGTGGTCACCCGCTGGCGAGATGAGGAATCCTTCGACGCGTGGCAGAACTCGCCGGCGTTCGGGCAGGGCCACCGGTCGGCAGCGGGGCAGGGCGAGCAGGCCCGGCCGCCGGTCGCCATCAGCAGCGAACTGTGGTCCTACGACATCGCGGGCGGCTCAGGCGGCTAAGCGCGACCGCTCCCGGACTCCCGCGTTCCGAGACTCGGACACGGCTCGCCAGCCTGCGGTACAAAGGTTATCGGGCCGGGATGAAATAGCGGAACCTCGTGCAGGGCGGGCGGCACCGATATCATCCGGCCCGGCTGCCGGCCCGGCAAAGGAGGCAGGCATGACAGGACCAGTTCGGGCACGGCTCACGAAAGGGCGGTTAGCCGCCGCGCTTGTTATCGCGGGCGGCCTGGCCATCGCGCCGGTCGTTGCCACCGCGGCGAGCGGCTCCACCGCACCCACGGTCCATGTCCACTTCCATCCGTTCACGATCGTGAGCCCGAACTTCCACGACGGCGGGTTCCTGCCGGTCAGCACCGAGTTCGGTGGACCGGGCTCCCAGGGCTCTGGATGCAGCGGGAAGAACCTCGCTCCCAGCCTCTTCTGGTTCAACGTGCCGAAGGGGACCAAGAGCTTCGCGTTCGCGATCACTGACGTCGACGCTCCGGTTGCTGGCGGATTCCACCACTGGATCGTCTACAACATCCCGAGGCGCCATCCGTTCCTCGCTGGTCACGGACAGAACCCGTTCAGCGAGGGCACGAACAGCTATGGGACTGTCGGTTACGGCGGCCCGTGTCCGCCGTACGACGGCCAGGTGCACCACTACGTCTTCACGGTGTACGCGCTGTCGGTGGCGCATATCAAGGGTGTGCACATCACTTACAACCAGCTGATAAACGAGATAGGGCCGGACGTAGTCGGGGCCACGAGCACGATCGGCAAGTTCGTACTGCCGCTGTCCGCCCGTCCCTGACTGAGCGGCCTACTGCGGCGACCCCGGCAGACGAACGGGTCTGCCGGGGGCGCGCCGCTGGTGAAGGCGCGAACCTACATCTCGCCGCGAGCCGCTAACCGTCCGCTTTGCCCCTTGTTCGCGATGTCGATCCGTAGTCTCATTGTGACTACTGGCCCCAGGACTGCTCTCCCGGCCGGGCCGCGGCGTGGGGGGCCTCGGGCCGAACCGGGCACGAGCTGCCTCCGCCCCGCAGGCAAGGAGATGAGTTCCACATGACTGTCACGCTGGACCAGAGCGTCGAGGCCTTCATCGGCAGGCCGCGGCAGATGTTTATTAACGGGCAGTGGACAGACGCCGCGTCAGGCAAGACGTTCGAGACTCCCAACCCCGCGACCGGCGAGACGCTGGCACGCGTCGCCGAGGGGGACGCTGAGGACATCAACAAGGCCGTGCGCGCGGCCAGGGCCGCATTCGACGACGGCCCGTGGAGCCGGATGACTCCCTCCGAGCGCGGCCGCATCGTGTGGAAGATCGGCGACCTGATCCTCGAGCACGTGGACGAGCTTGCCCAGCTCGAGTCCCTGGACAACGGCAAGCCATTCCTCGTCGCGCAGGCAGCCGACGTACCGCTGGCAGCCGACCTGTTCCACTACATGGCCGGGTGGGCAACCAAGATCGAAGGCAACACCATCGACATCTCGGTTCCCTACATGCCGGGCGCGAACTTCCACTCGTACACGCTGCGCGAGCCCATCGGGGTCGTCGGGCAGATCATCCCCTGGAACTTCCCGCTGCTGATGGCGGCCTGGAAGCTGGGTCCGGCGCTGACCACCGGATGCACGGTCGTGCTCAAGCCGGCCGAGCAGACCCCGCTGACCGCGCTCAGGCTCGCCGAGCTGATCGCTGAGGCCGGCGTCCCGGACGGAGTCGTAAACGTGGTGACCGGCTTCGGGGAGACGGCCGGCGCGGCGCTCGCCGCCCATGACGACGTCGACAAGGTCGCGTTCACCGGATCCACCGAGGTGGGGAAGCTCATCGTGCAAGCGGCCGCGGGCAACCTGAAGAAGCTCACGCTCGAGCTCGGCGGTAAGAGCCCGAACATCGTGTTCGACGACGCCGAGGACAGCGCGGTCGAGGGCGCCGCGAACGCCATCTTCTTCAACCACGGCCAGTGCTGCGTGGCTGGCTCCCGGCTCTTTGTGCAGGCGGGCAAGTTCGACCAGGTCGTCGACGGCGTGGCCGAGATCGCCAAGTCGATCAAGCTCGGGTCCGGGCTCGACCCCACCACCCAGATGGGCCCGCTCGTCTCTGACGAGCAGTTCCGCCGGGTGACCGGGTACCTCGAATCCGGCCGGGCGGACGGTGCTACGGCGCTGACCGGCGGCGGCCGGTACGGGGAGCGCGGATACTTCGTCGAGCCGACAGTGCTCACCAACACGCGGCCTGACATGAAGGTTGTCCGCGAGGAGATCTTCGGCCCGGTCGTGGTCGCGGAGAAGTTCGACAGCCTCGACGAGATCGCCGCGCAGGCGAACGACACGCCCTATGGCCTCGGAGCCGGCATCTGGACCCGCGACATCTCCAAGGCGCACGCCCTGGCCAAGAAGCTGCGCGCGGGAACCGTCTGGATCAACTGCTACAACGTGTTCGACGCCTCGCTGCCCTTCGGCGGCTACAAGCAGTCCGGCTGGGGCCGGGAGATGGGCCATGAGGTCCTGAAGAACTACACCGAGGTCAAGGCGGTCACGACGCTGCTGTAACTGACAAAGAGACGGCCGGGCGGCCGGCGTCGACCCGGCCGCCCGGCCGTACCTCGTCGTGCGGCAGGATCGACCTGGCGTCAACCACCGTGGTGGCGACCAGGAAGGCAAGCCGATGTACACACCAGAAGCATGGCCGGACGACCGGCGCATCACGATCAGTGACCTGCAGGCGGCCACCGACCGGGGTGAGCGATGGTCGATGCTCACCAGCTACGACGTTCTCACGGCGGGGATATTCGAGCGGGCCGGAGTCCGGGCTTTGCTGGTCGGGGACACCAGCGCCGAACTGGTGCTCGGCCACGACAGCACCCTCCCGGTCACCATGGACGAGCTCATCACGATGGTGCGGGCTGTCGTCGCGGGAACCCGCACGGCGCTGGTGGTCGCCGACCTGCCGTTCGGCGCCTATCAGGCCGGGCCAGAGGTCGCGCTCGCCAACGCGGTGCGGCACCTGAAGGAAGGCGGCGCGCAGGCCGTCAAGCTGGAAGGCGGCCGCCGGGTGCTGCCGCAGGTCCGGGTCCTGACTGCGGCGGGCATCCCGGTGATGGGCCACCTCGGCTTGACCCCGCAGAGCGTGAACGTCCTCGGCGGGATGCGCCGCGTCCAGGGCCGCGGCGACGCCGGCGCGGAACTGCTGGCCGATGCCCGGGCGCTCGAGCGGGCCGGCGCGTTCGCGGTCGTGCTGGAGTCGGTCCCGGCCGAACTGGGCGGCCGGGTCTCGAACGCGCTCCGGATCCCCACCGTCGGGATCGGTGCAGGCCCGTGCTGCGACGCCCAGATCCTGGTCTGGCAGGATATGGCCGGGCTTACCTCGGGTCGGCTCCCGCGGTTCGTCAAGCAGTACGCGGACCTCCACGGCGACCTGCTGGCGGCGGCCACCCGGTACGTCGGCGAGGTCGCCGACGGCAGCTACCCGGACCAGGCGCACAGCTACGCCTGACCAGGCTGCGCTGACCGCGTCCGGACGGCCCCGGTTGCCCGCTACGGCCGGCGGTCGGCGGCCGGGCCAGGACAACTCCGGGCGCGCCCTACCATGTTCCCCATACAACCGGTCAACCCGAGCGGAGGAGCATGCCCCGGCCGACGTTGGGCGAGGTGAAGGCGGAGGGCCAGCCGCGCTGGGTGGTCGAGCGGGTGAACGACGAGCACCTGTTCGGGCGCCTCTACATGCGCAAGCTGTCCCCCAGGGCGACCTGGGTCTTCGCCCGGCTCGGGTGGTCACCGAATGCGGTCACGACCGCGTTCATCGTGTGCGGGGTGGCAGCCGGGGTGGTCGTCGCGTTCGGCGGCCTGGCCACCGCCATCATCGCGGTGGTCCTCGTGCAGGCCGGACTGCTGTTCGACTGCGCCGACGGCGAGCTGGCCCGGCTGACCAAGCGGACCTCGGTCCGCGGCGTCTACCTCGACCGCGTCGGTCACTACCTCTGCGACGCGGCGCTGATCGTCGGGCTCGGTTTCCGCGCCCAGGGCCACCTGACCATCTCGGGCAAGTACGTCACCGCCGGGCTCGCCGCCGCGCTGCTGGCGATGCTGGTGAAGGCGGAGACCGACAACGTGGTCGTGGCCAGGGCGTCGGCCGGGCTCACCGGCGGGCACGACGACGCGGCGCTGCAGCCGAGCAACGCCGGCCTGGCCCGCGCCCGCCGCGCCGCCAGCGTCCTGAAAGTGCACAGGATCATCCAGGCCATCGAGTTGTCGGTGCTGGTCCTGATCGCAGCGATCGTGGACGCGATCCGCGGCGGGCTGCTAGCCACGCGGATCGTGCTGGTCGCTTGCCTGATCGTGGCCGCGCTGATGGTTGTCGCGCACCTGGTCGCGATCATCGCGTCCCGGCGCCTGTCCTCGTGAGCACCGTCATGAAGCTGTCGTGCGTCATCATCACGATGGGCACCAGGCCCGCCGAGCTTGAGCGCGCGATCGCGAGCACACAGGAGATGCGCGAGCAGGGTCTGCAGCTTGTTCTGGTGGGGAACGGAGTCGATGTCCCGCCGGTGCCGTCCGACGTGACAACCGTGCGCCTGCCGGAAAACCTCGGGGTCGCCGGTGGCCGCAACGCGGGCGTCGAGGCCAGCACCGGCGACGTCGTCCTGTTCCTGGACGACGACGGCTGGTTCACCGACCCCGGGCTCGCCGACCACGTGGCGGAGCGGTTCGCCGCCGATCCGCGCCTCGCCGTGCTGGCCTTTCACATCGTCGACCCGGCCGGCGGGACGGGCGTGCGGCATCACGTGCCACGGCTGCGAGCAGGCGACCGGGACCGTTCCTCGCCGGTGACAACGTTTGTCGGCGCAGGCTTCGCCGCCAGGAGGTCGGCCTACCTGGAGGCAGGCGGGCTGCCTGCGGACTTCTTCTTCGCCCACGAGGAGACCGACCTGGCCTGGCAGCTGATCGAGCGCGGCTACACGCTCGAGTACGACGCCGACGCCCGGATGTGCCACCCGCCGGTATCGAACGCGCGGCACGACATCTGGTACCGCTACGACGGCCGCAACCGGGTGCTTCTGGCCAGGCGCAACCTGCCCTGGCCGCTGGCGGTGCCGTACCTGGCGGACTGGACGGTCCTGACCGTGATCCGGGAGGGCCGCAAGCCAGGCGCCCTGAAGGCGTGGTTGCGCGGCTTCGCCGAGGGCTGGCGAGTCGACCCCGGCCAGCGCCGGCCGATCTCGATGCGGACCATCTGGCGGATGACGCGAGCCGGCCGGCCGCCGGTCATATAGCCGGCTGCCCAGGGCCGGGGCCTCGCCTAGGTCAGGCCAGCGGCCCGGTGACCGACTCGGCCGCCCGCAGCGCGCTTCCGTCTGCGACGAACCGGACGGCGGCCTCGATCTCGGGCGCAACGAATCGGTCCGGACCGGGTCCTGGCACGCTCTGGCGCAGCGCCGAGACCACGGCGCCCGTCGCTGCCGCCGGCGTGAGCGGTGCCCGCAGGTCGAGGCCTCGGGCAGCGGTGAGCAGTTCGATCGCCAGCACCCTGGTGAGCCCGTCGACTGACCGGCGAAGCTTGCGCGCCGCCGACCAGCCCATCGACACGTGATCCTCCTGCATCGCCGAACTCGGGATCGAGTCGACGCTCGCGGGGACGGCCAGCCGCTTGAGCTCGGACACGATCGCCGCCTGGGTGTACTGAGCGATCATGTAACCGGAGTCGACACCCGGGTCGTCGGCCAGGAACGCGTTCAGGCCGCTACTGCGCGCCACGTCCAGGAACCTGTCGGTTCGGCGCTCGGAGATGCTCGCGACGTCGGCCGCGACTATGGCCAGGAAGTCCAGCACGTACCCGACCGGCGCGCCATGGAAGTTCCCGTTGGACTCCACCCGCCCGTCATCGGTGATGACGGGGTTGTCGATCGCGGAGGCCAGTTCGCGGCTGGCGACTTGCTCCGCGTGATCGACGGTATCCCGCGCCGCCCCCGCGACCTGCGGCGCGCACCGCAGCGAATAGGCGTCCTGCACCCGGGTGCACTCCGGCCCCCGGTGGCTTGCCATGATCGCGCTGCCTGACACCAACCTCGTGATGTTAGCCGCAGCCAGGGCCTGCCCCGGATGGGGACGCAGCGCCTGCAGATCAGCGGCGAATGCGGCATCGGTGCCGAGCAGCGCCTCAACGCTCATGGCCGCGGTGATGTCGGCCACCCTGAGCAGGTGACGCAGATCCGCGATGGCCAGCACCAGCATGCCGAGCATGCCGTCGGTGCCATTGATGAGGGCAAGGCCCTCCTTCTCCCGCAAGGCGATCGGTTCCAGGCTCGCGCTGGCCAGCGCGAGCGCGGCCGGCATCTCCGCACCGGAGGCGTCGCGCACGACGCCCTCGCCCATGAGGGCCAGGGCGCAATGGGCCAGCGGAGCCAGGTCGCCCGAGCAACCGAGGCTGCCGTACTCGCGCACGACGGGCGTGATGCCGGAGTTCAGCAAGGCCGCATAAGCCCTGACGGTCTCCTCACGGGCGCCGGTATGGCCCGTGGCGAGGGTCGCGAGCCGGAGCAGCATCAGCGCCCTGGTGACCTCCTTCTCGATCTCGGGACCCGAGCCGGCCGCGTGGCTGCGGATGAGGCTGACCTGCAGCTGAGCGCGCAAGCTTGGCGGGATGTGGCGGGTCGCCAGCGCGCCGAATCCGGTCGACACCCCGTAGTGCGGCTGAGCGTCATCGGCCAGCGCCTCGACGACCTTCCGGCCGTGACGGATGCGGTCAACCGCCTCTGGCGCCAGCCAGACCCGGGCTCCGCCCCTGGCAACCGCGGCCACTTCGGCCGGGGTCAGGGGCCGCGCCCCGATGGTCACGACCTCAGCCGACTCGATCCCGCTCATGCCATACCTTTCGCTGCGCCACGCCCGGCCACCGGGTCCGGACCAGCATGGAGCCGCCCTGAAATCTGGCGGAGACTCCGCTTTCGGCCACCATAAGCCCTCCTCGGCCAGCCGGCAGCCCAGGACCGGCTGGATCAAGGAGGCGCTGCTAATGCACTGAATGCGTACTTGCAACTTATATGCAACTAGGTTAGCGTGCCACGAGGCAGGCCCGCGCTGGGCGAGTTCCGCGGGCTAGGGCGAGTCAGGCACCGCGAGGGCGGGCGCGCCGACTGCGGGCTCAGGCGACTCGAGAGGAGACAGACGACTTGCCTGACCTGACCGCGACATCCAAGCCGAGGCTGGCGACGATGATGCGCCAGTCCTTCGCCGCGATGACACCCGAAGAACGGCGCCGGGTCGTTCTCATGTACGCCTCGATCGTGGCGTTGCACGCGCTCGGGTTCTTCGTCTTCATCGCATTCGTGGTCCCAGCCCACTACAAGGGCCTCGGCATCGGAGTCAGCGTCTTGGCCTACACGCTCGGCCTGCGGCACGCCTTCGACGCGGATCACATCTCGGCCATCGATAACACGACCCGCAAGGTCATGAACGAACGCCAGGGCACCGGCAAGCCGCGGCCGCTCTGCTTCGGCTACTTCTTCTCGCTCGGCCACTCCACGATCGTCGTGGCCATGGGCGTGGGCATCATCATCGCTGAGAAGACCGTGTTCGCGGCCGTGTCCAGCAACGGGTCTGGCCTTGAGCGGTTCGGCGGGCTGTTCGGCACGCTGGTATCGGCGACGTTCCTGTTCCTCATCGGCGCGATGAACCTGGTAATCCTGGCCGGGATCGTCAGGGTCTTCCGCGCCATGCGGCGCGGTGACTACGACGAGGCCGAACTCGAGCGGCAACTGGAGAACCGCGGGTTCTTCTACCGGTTCTTCGGCCGCTGGATGAGGGCCATCGACAAGGAATGGAAGATGTACCCGGTCGGGGTCGTCTTCGGCATGGGCTTCGATACCGCTACTGAGGTCCTGCTGCTGGGCACCACCGCGTTCCTGGCCGCCCAGCACCTGCCCTGGTACGCGATCATCTGCCTGCCGATCCTGTTCACCGCCGGAATGAGCGTGATGGACACCTCCGACGGGATCTTCATGAACCTGGCCTATGGATGGGCGTTCTTCAACCCCGTTCGCAAGGTGTATTACAACCTCGCGATCACCGGCCTGTCGGTTGCTATCTGCTTCCTCATCGGCGGCATCGAGACGCTCAGCCTGATCCCGTACGAGATCAAGGGCATCTCACAGCACCACGGCTTCTGGGGTTTCATGTACAACTTCAACATCAACACGGCCGGATTCGCGATCGTGGGCCTGTTCATCCTGACTTGGACCGGGGCCGTGCTCATCTGGCGTTACGGTCGCATCGAGGAGCGTTGGGGCGCCCGGCTGCAGGCTGGTCAGCGCCAGCCGGCCGCCCGCGAGCTGAGCTGACTGCTAACAGCCGCGGTTGAATACCTCGGCCTTGATGATCGATCCCCATTCATACAAGATCATGGCCGGCCACGCCGCCGGGCGCAGCGGAGCCGCGACCGCGTAGACGACCGTCCCCCGCGGCAGGCACCGGCCGAGCCAGATCCGGCCGGGCGTGATCTGCGGAGTGATCGTGACCAGTGCCACGGTCCGCCAGTGATAGCGGCTGGCCAGCCGGCCGATGAACTCGGCCTCGCCCTGCGTTGTCGACGGATTCGGGTCGAAGCAGATTACCTTCACGCCCGGCAGTGGCGGTGCGCATATGCTGCCTTGGCCGTAGTACGAGGAGCCGCGGGAGATAACCAGCACCGGCGCCTTGCGTTCCCACCCGAGCGTCAGCGCGGTATCAAGGCGGTCACCCGGGCCATTCAGCATAACGATCGCGTCGACCCTGGCCGGCATGCCCTGC
>JASHUE010000307.1:0-2572 GCA_030040195.1 Streptosporangiaceae bacterium
GCAGCGCGGCGGCCAGTGCCTCAGCGTCACCGGGCGGCACCAGCAGGGCCGCGTCGCCGACGGCCCGCCGCTGGGGGGCGGTGTCCGAGGTCACGATCGCGCAGCCGGCGGCGGCACCCTGGAACACCTTGTTCGGCACCACGCGCAGTGCCTTCTCGCCGGTCCCGAAGATGCCGATGCACACGTCGTGACCGGCCACGATCGACGGCAGGTCGGCGGCCGGCACCCAGTCGCACCAGCTAATCGCGGTGTTCACCGCCGCAGCGGACCTGGTCTCGGCCAGATCCTGCCCGTTCCCGATCATGGTGGTCTCAATCGGAGCCCCGGCTAGCTTCGCGAGTGCCGCGCCGATGACCGGGGTGCCCTGCAGCGGGGTGTACAGGCCGTAGAAGACCACGCGCAGCGGCCCGTCGCTGGTGACGTGCTGTCCCGCCGCTGCCAGCCAGGCCGACGGCGAGCCCACGGGCACGACCACCGCCCTGGCCTGGTGCCTCGCGGGCAGGGCGATCAGGTGCTCGTCGGTATCGACCACGATCACGTCGGCGGCCCGCAAGGCGGCGGAGTCGATGAGCCGCAGGATCGCCCGGCGCGGCCCGGCATCCAGCCGGCGGTCGCGGCCGGTGTCACTGGCACCAACAAGATGATCAAGGACTATCGGGGTGCGCCGGAAGAGGATGCGGGCTACGTGCACGTCGAAGTGGCCGAGATAGCCGACAACGACGACATCGGGAGGCCGCTGGCCCCTGGAGGCGCGGGCCAGGGCGATCCAGCGGCCGGCCAGCCGGCCAAGCAGGGCGGGCGCCCGCCATGGCCTGGCCAGCATGTCGACCCTGGCCGCGGTGTCCAGGCCGAGCGGCGCGTTGCACTCGGCGACGTCCAGGCCGGCTGCGCGCAGGCCCTCGCCGATGATGGCAATCCTCGGATGCATCGAGGTGTCGTAGGTGCCGAACAAGAGGGCGCGCATAGTGGGTTAACCCTAGCGTCTTGTCTCCAGTGGGCCAGCGGCCCGGACGGGGCCCTCATTGCCTGGACCACTGGCTACTCTGGTGGAATGCCAGACCGCCCCGCAGGAGCCTCCGTCAATGTCGAAGCCGGCGAGCACCAGGCCGGCGCGAAGGCGGGCAAGCACCAGGCCAGCGCGCAGGCGGGCGAGCACCAGGCCGGCGCGCCCGGCGCGAGCGCGGCATCAGGTCATGCGAGCTCGCTTCGTGCCCTCGCGGTCAGGCTGATACGCAGCCGATGGTTCCGCTGGGGCTTCGTCGCGGTCACCGTCGGGCTTGGCATCTACGCCATCGTCAGCAACTGGCCGTCCGTGCACACCGCCCTCGCCAAGATCGGATTCGGGACGGCGGCCGAGGCAATGCTCTGCGTGCTGGTCGGCCTGGCGGCCCTGCTGCAGATATTCCGGGTGCTGCTGGCGGCGCTTGGATCGCCGCTGCCCATGCGGGCGTCGGCACAGATCCTGTTCGTCGGCCAGCTCGGCAAGTACCTGCCTGGATCGGTGTGGCCGGTGCTGGCACAGATGGAGCTCGGTGCGGCCCATCAGGTGCCGCGCCGCCGGTCGGCAAGCGCGTCGATCCTCACCATGCTGTTGTCGCTGCTCACGGGCATACTCGTCGGCCTGGTGATGCTGCCGTTCAGCAAGGGCGCGGCGCCGTACCGCTGGGTGTTCCTGTTCGCTCCGCTGCTCCTGGTCTGCCTTTACCCGAGGCTGCTCAACCGCATCATCGACCGGATGCTCCGGCTGGCCAGGCGGCCCGTCCTGGAGCAGCCTCTCACCAGCGTCGCGGTGGCGAAGGCACTGGGCTGGGGCATCGTGATGTGGATCTCCTTTGGTCTGCAGGTCTGGCTGATGGCTGCACCGCTGGGACTCGACAGCGCCCGCGGGGCGCTGCTTGCGATCGGGGCGTTCGCATTCGCGTGGTGCGCAGGCTTCCTCGTCATCCTGGCGCCGGCCGGCGCGGGGATCAGAGAGTACGTGCTGCTGGCACTGCTCGGACCGGCGGTCGGGTTTGGCGCGGCCGCGGCGATCGCACTGGTGTCGAGGGTCTTGATGACGCTCGGCGACCTGGTTACGGCGGGGACCGCTGGGTGGCTCGCTCGCCGCTCACGTAGCGTGGCCGCAGCCGGGACGCCCCGGAGCTAGCGGCCAGCCCAGGCGATTGCGGGCTAGCGTAGGCCCGCTGAGCTGGATGTGAACGCAACGACCAGAGCAATCACCCCTACCGCCACGACCGTTATGGTCACCAGCAGCAGCCGCCGCGGCCTTGATCCGTCGTCGATCGCGGGCGGGAAGGCCAGCCGCAGCGCCCAAGTGATCAGGCCCAGGCCGAGCACGATGAGGCCGGCGATCAAATGGTTCTTGAGGATCACGGCCCCGGTGGCGGCGAACGCGATGGCCGTTCGGGTCCAGGCCATGTCGGTTCGCCCTCTGGCCAGGCGCACTTCGCTGCTCTCCGGCTCGGCGCGAAGGCGCGCCGAGCTCTCGTCATCGGAGCTCGGGCGAGGTTCGTCCGGGGCGGTCATCGCGTTCCGACCAGTGCCGATACCAGCAGGACGACGGCCGAGATGA
>JASHUE010000308.1:0-5632 GCA_030040195.1 Streptosporangiaceae bacterium
TCACCGGCCCGTCGATCTCGCGGACGAGAGCAGGCAGCGCCGTGACCGGGGCGATGATCGGGTACGTGCAGTCCGCGCCCGCGGCGAGGTAGGTGTTCGCCCGCTTGACCGCCGCCGCGACGGCGTCCCCGCCGTCACGGTTGCCGCCGTCACGGTTGCCGCCGTCACGGTTGCCGCCGTCACGGTTGCCGCCGTCACGGTTGCCGCGACCACGGGGCCCGGGCCGGATGAACACGTCGACCCGCGCGTTGATCACCAGGCCGGGGCCGGCCGCGGCCCGCACGGCGGCGAGGTAGTCGGCCTGCCGGTCCGGGTCGGTCAGCGTCCGCGTAGCCGGGTCGGAATCCTCAAGGTTGCAGCCGCAAAGGCCCGCGGCCAGCAGCCGCTCGGCCAGTTCGGCCGGCGGGAGGCCGTAGCCGGTCTCGATGTCGGCAGTCACGGGCACCTCGACGCTGCGCGCGATCCTCGCCACCGCGGCCAGCATCAGCTCGCCCGGCGTCTGGCCGTCCGCGTAGCCGAGCGTGGCCGCGATGGCCCCGCTTGAAGTGGCGAGCGCGGCGAAGCCGGCCTCCGCGTAGCTCCGCGCGCTGGACGCATCCCAGACGTTCGGCAGGATCAGCGGCTGCGGGCGGTGGTGCATGGCCCGCAGCCGCGTCGCGGCGGTCTCCTGACTGGCGGCCGGCGCGGGCTGGTCGGCGGTCATGGCTGGTATGAGCCCGGCTGCCAGGCGCGGGTGCTGACGCCGATCGCGTTCCATGCGTTGATGGTGACGATCAGGCTGACGAGCGCGCCGAGCTCGGCCGCGGTGAACACCTTCGCCGCCTGCGCGAAGTCCTCGTCAGGCACATGCGTGTGCGCGGCCAGCGTGATCGACTCGGTCAGGGCCAGCGCTGCCCGCTCGCGGTTGGTGAAGAACGGCGTCTCCCGCCAGGCGGCCAGCGCGTACAGGCGCTGCTCGGTCTCGCCGGCCGCGCGCGCGTCCTTGGTGTGCATGTCGACGCAGTAGGCGCAGCCGTTGAGCTGCGACGCCCTGGCGCGGATCAGCTCGCGCAGCAGGCTGTCGATCCCCGCCTGGTCAAGTTCCCTGGTCGCGGCCTGATCAAGGTGGCTCATCGCCCGCGAGAAGTGCGGCGCGTGCGCGTCGAAGTCCAGCCGGACCGGGATCTCGCGGGTGGCCTGGTCGATGGTCATCGGGATGTCCTCCTGGGTGGTGTCGGTACCTCGATGCTAGAAGCCAAGAGGCTCAGAATTAGGATCCAATTCAATGAAGAAAACGTGGGCCACTTCGGCCGGCCTCGACTTGCACCTGGAGGTGTCAGGGGCCGGCGTCCGGAAGGGCCTGGAGGCGGCGCTGCGAGAGGCGGTGCGCAGCGGCCGGCTGGCGGCCGGGACCGCCCTGCCATCCTCGCGTGCCCTGGCCCGGGACCTCGGCATCGCCAGGAACACGGTTGTCGATGCCTACGGTCAGCTCGTTGCCGAAGGCTGGCTTGCGGCCAGCCACGGCTCGGGGACGTGGGTCGCCGAGCGGACGGAACCGCCGGCCGCCGTCCCGCCGGCCACACTTGCCGCCAGGGGTCCTGCTATCCGCTACGACCTGCGGCCCGGCATCCCCGACGTGTCGGCTTTTCCGCGGGCGGCCTGGCTCGCCGCGGCCCGCCGGGCGCTGGCCACCGCGCCCGCGGCGGCGTTGACCTACACCGATCCGCGCGGGTTGAAGCCGCTGCGCGAGGCCCTGGCGGGCTATCTGGCCAGGGCTCGCGGCGTCGCGGTCACGCCGGACCGAGTGGTGGTGTGCGCGGGGTATGCGCAGGCACTGGAACTGCTCTGCCAGGTGCTGCGGGCCAAAGGGGCGAGCCGCCTGGCCGTGGAGGGCTTCGGCCTGCCCGCGCACTGGCGAATCGTGCGCGGCAGCGGGCTGGCGCTGTGTCCCCTTCCGGTCGACAGGGGCGGCGCCGTCATCAGTGAGCTCGCCGACGCGGGCGCCGTGGCGCTGACGCCGGCCCACCAGTTTCCGCTGGGGGTGGCACTCGAGCCGCGGCGCCGTCGCGAGGTGGTCGACTGGGCTGCGAGGACCGGCGGGCTGGTGATCGAAGACGACTACGACGGCGAGTTTCGCTACGACCGGCAGGCGGTCGGCGCGCTGCAGTCCCTGGCGCCCGAGCGCGTCGTCTACGCGGGCACGGCGAGCAAGAGCCTGGCGCCTGGCCTGCGGCTCGGCTGGCTCGTGCTCCCCGGCGACCTGGCGGGGGACGTGGTCGCGGCCAAGCGCGCGGCCGGCCGGCTCAGCAGCAGCCTCGACCAGCTCGCGCTGGCCGAGTTCATCCAGTCGGGCGGGTATGACCGGCAGGTGCGGCGGGCGCGCATCGGTTACCGCAGGCGCCGGGACCGGCTGGTGACTGAACTGGGCAGGCGGGCACCGCAGGTGCGCGTCACGGGCATCGCCGCCGGGCTGCATGCGCTGGTCCTCCTGCCGCCTGGACCGGACGAGCACGACGTGGTTGCCGAGGGCGCGCGCCGCGGGCTGGCACTGCAGGGGCTGGCGGAGTTCAGCGCCGGCGCGCATGGCCATGACCCGGCCGTGATCGTTGGCTATGCGACCCCGCCCGGCCACCAGTTCACGACCGCGGTCGCCCGGCTGTGCGCAGTCCTGCGGGAGGTCACCTGAGCCCGGTGCCGCGAGATACTGAGAGCCCTGGTTCCAACCAGAGCGGAGTCGGCGTGTCGGTCACCCGTCATTGCAAGCACTGCCTGGGCGATTGCGGCGGGGATTGCTTGCTCCCCGACGGCTCAGGGTTGTGCATTCACAAGCCGGTTCCGCGCCTTCCGCTGCGTGACTGGCGGACGCTGCTGCTAACGCCCAGGTTCTGGCGACGTCTGCCGTGGGGAACTAGGGGTCGTCCCGGCCACGGCCGGGCCGGGCGCTCACTCTAGCCCGGTACCCGGATGGCCCTGGCCCAGCCGGGAGCGTCGGGGGCTTCATCGCCGAGCAGGCCCACGACGACGCGGCTGCCGCGCGGCGGATCGTCAGGCCAGGGCGTGTAGCCGTCGGTGAGTACGACGATCACCGCTGGCCTTGGCCGCAGCCGGGCCGCCGCGGCGATGCCCGTGCCCATGTCGGTGCCGCCGCCCCCGACAAGCTCGACCTGGCGGGCTGAGCTGACCCGCTGGGCCGGCCCGGCCGCGGTGTCGCAGGCCAGCACGCGCAGGCTGCGGGCCAGGCCGAGTGCCGACAACAGCCCCTGGACTTCGGCCAGCGAAGCGGACAGCAAGTCGTCCGACATGCTGCCCGAGGTGTCGCAGACGACGGCGACCTCGGGCACGGGCCGGCGCAAGGCGGGCAGCACCACGTTGCCGACGGCAGCCGCCCGGCGGGACGGACGGCGGTAGGTGTAGTCGACCGCGCCCGCGGTGTCGGCGACCGCCTTGCGCAGCTCGGCGGCGAGCGCCCGGCGCCAATCCACCTTCGGCTCCAGTACGTCCTGCGCCCAGCGGAGTAGCCCGGCCGGCACGTTCCCGGCCTGCTTGCCCGCATTGATGCATTGCTGTGCGACCAGCCGCTGCAGCAGCCGCGCCTGCCACGGTGGCAGCGCGCCGGGCTGATCGGCTTGCCACGGCCGGCCGAACCCGTCGGCGCCGCTGCCGCAGTCCAGGCCGTTGTCAGGGCGGGGGCCGACCGTGTCCTGGCCGGGCCGGCCGGGCGAGTCCTGACCGACCGCGTCTGGCCGGCCGGCCTGATGCTGGCCCTTCCTGCCCGCGGCGAAGTACTGCTCGGCCAGCTGGCCAGCCGGGCAGCCCAGATGGCGCGGGAGCACGGGATCACCGGGCAACTGCAGCCCGGCCGGGACAAGGTCGTCGTTGATCTCCGCGTCGGCGCTGCGGATCCACGTCCGCGATTCCTCCGGCCGCACGCCGGCCAGGCCGGCCCGGGAACCGTGCTCGCGCAACAGGTGACAGACGTGGTGTACCAGCACGCTGCCGAGTTCCGCCGCCGTCCAGCCGGCGGTGAGCTCGGGGTCGGCCCACAGGCGCCAGCCCGGATCGACCGCGACGGTTCCGATGCCCGGTGCGGGTACGACCCGGGCGCCGAAGATTCCGCTGGCCAGGTAGGGGTAGTTGGCCGCCGCCCACAGGCGCGCTGCGGCGAGGCCGGCGATTCCGCCTGAGGACCCTGGGGCCGTCACCGCTTGCCCCGACTCAGCCGTGCAGCAGGCCGGCCTCGCGCAGCACCGGCGCAAACAGCCTGACCTCGGCGGGAAGTGGCACGCCGTCCGGCCGGCACCGGGCCAGGACTCGTGCCGCGACGGCGGCCACGTCAGGTGCGGTGTTCGCCGCGAGCCCGAGCACCCGCCAGCCGGCCTGCCACCGGTCTGGCGAGGGATCGGCCTCGACTACCGCGGCGACGGCGGCGACCGCGGCGTAGGCCCGGTCGGCTCGCTTCGGGAGCCGGAACGACGACGGGTCGGCCAGCACGGCTTCCGGGTCGGGCAAGTCCATCTCCATCATCCAGGCCAGGAATTCCGCGCCCGGCCCGTCGCCGACCGTGCCGACTACCAGCGCGGACCGCGCCTCGCCGCTCACGTCGGCGGCGCCGCTCGCCGCCCACAGCCGTGCGGCCATCTCCCACGTTCGCGGGCTCGGCCAGCCGCGCCCGGCGCTGGCCGCGTCGGCCGGGGGCGCACACGCGAGCGCGGGCCGGGCGTGCAAGAAGGCGCCTACCAGGGCGAGGGCAAGGTGCTGCTCAGCCTCCCATCCGTCGGGCAGGACCGGCACGCGCGGTGCGGGAAAGCCGCCGGCGAGCCCGTCCGCCACGCTCAGCGGATCGACGTCCCAGGGCAGGTGGCACAGGCGGTTGGCGAGCGGCGCCGAGAGATCCCACCCGTCGGCTGCCTGCTCCGGCGGGTTCGCGGCCGCGACGACCGCCACGTCAGGCGGGAGTTCCAGGTCGCCGACGACGCGTTCGAGCACCACCCGCAGCAACGCGGCCTGCACTGCGGGCGGCGCGGTGGACAGCTCGTCAAGAAACAGCAGGCCATGACCGGCCTCGGCCAGGCGCCTGGCCCAGGCCGGGGGAGCGAACCGCACCTGGTCGCCGATCACTACCGGCAGGCCGGCGAAGTCCGACGGCTCGCGGATCGAGGCGATCACGGTCTCGCACGGCCAGCCCATCCGGTCGGCCATCGCCCGGATGGTGGACGTCTTGCCCGTGCCCGGAGCACCCCAGAGCAGTACGGGCACGCGTGCTGCGACCGCCACCCCCAGTGCCTCGGCGGCAACCTGGCCTCGCCCGGCGGAGCGCCCGTCGTTCGCCACGTTCACTCCTCCGTCATCGGCAGTGCGACAGTCATGCCGTTATCCATCCTCGCCCGTCGTGCCGGATGCTCAGCTCAACCGGCTGCGCGCCGGGCGATGGCAGCGCCAGGACGTGCGCGGTCGGCCATTCTGCCTGCACCACGCTGACAACCAGGTGACCCCCGACCACCGCAAGTCCCGGCGCCCAGATCTGCGCCAGCCAGCTCACGGGCAGCCGGGCCTGCAAGCGGCGCTCACCGCCGACTCGGGCCTGCTCGACCGCGCCCCAGCCGCCGCCGTCGTGGATGCTCGCATCGACGGCCGCGGGATCGATTCCGAGCCA
>JASHUE010000309.1:0-3616 GCA_030040195.1 Streptosporangiaceae bacterium
GCTTTCGCAACGGCCTCAGCCAGGGCGGCGGCCATGTTCTGCCGCACCTCGTCAGTAATGACCGGGGGGGCCACTCCCACCGGCGCCGGGCCCACCGCCGCCGGGTAGTGCCAGGCAAGGATGGCACGCAGTTTTGCGCCGGTGGCTGCGGCGTATTCCCCGGCCCACCTGAGCGCTGCGACTGACTCATCCGAGCCGTCGACTCCTACGACGACCAGCCGTCCGCTGACTTCGGTTGTCATCTCATGCCTCGCTTGTCACGTCGGCCTCTGGCGGCGCCTGGCCCTCGGGCTCCCATCGAACCGCGACCCGGCCGGTGCTGCATAGGGTCGATGGTCCTCACCGGCAGGCCTCCGGGGAGTCGCCTCCCCGTCCTCCTCGGCACCAGACAGACTAACCCCCGCGGCCTTCCGGCCCGGCAGCCAGAGCAGGGCAAGCAGCGCCCCGGCACCAGCAACGCAAGCGCCCGTGGCGAGGCCAAGGTCCATGCCGCTGATGAAGGCCGACCTCGCGACGTCGGCTAGTTCCGCTCCCACGTTGCCGCCCACGTGGGCCGCAACCGCCAGGGCACCGCCGATCGAGCCGCTGATCGTGGTCATGATCGCATGCGGAACGTGATAAGGGCTGACCGCGGCCGTGATCTTGCCCTGGTACCTGGTATTGAGCAGGCTGCCGATGATCGCCACTCCGAGCGCGCCGCCAACCTGGAGCACGGCACCATTCGTGGCCGAGCCGATGCCAGTGTGCTCGGGTGGGACTGAGCCCATGACGGACGCGGTAGCCGCCGGGATTACCAGGCCCGCCCCGATGCCAAGCATGATCATGCCGGGCAGCGTGCCAGTGTAGCCGGTGCTGACCGAGGCCAGGGATATCTGCCACAATCCGGCTCCGACGATCAGCAGGCCACCACCGACGGTGAGTCTGGTGCCGATGGCGCGGATCAACGAGGCGGACAGCGGAGCAATCAGCGCGATCGCGCCCGCGGCCGGCAGGACGCGCAGTCCGGCTTGGAGGGGGGTGTAGCCGAGATCGAACTGCAAGAACTGGGTGAGCACGAACAACGCGCCGAACAGGCCAAGCAGCGCGAGTCCGACCGAGCTGATCGCGGCCGAGAACGAGCGGTGACGGAAGAACTCCAGACGCAGCATGGGATGCGGGCTGATGCGCTCCCAGGTCGCGAACAGGGCCAGCACAACGAGGCCGCCAAGTCCGACCGCGATCACCAGGGCCGACGTCCAGCCGTCCTCGGGGGCTTCGATGATCGACCACAGCAGCAGCCCGAGCCCGGCGATGGACAGCAGCGCGCCCAGGGCGTCGGGCGCGTGGGCCGCCGTGTTCCTCGAGTCGGGGACCAGAGGGATCGCGAACGCCAGGCCGATCGCGGCAATCGGCACGTTGATCAGGAAGACCGAGCCCCACCAGAAGTGCGCGAGCAGCAGCCCGCCAATGATCGGCCCAAGGGCGAGCCCGAGCCCGCTCGTGCCCGCCCACATTCCGATCGCGCGCTGCCGTTCAGCCCGGTCCGCGAACATGTTCGTAATGATCGACAGGGTGGACGGCATGATGAAGGCCCCGCCTATGCCCATGCTGGCCCTGGCCGCGATGAGCATGCCGACCGAGCCGGAAAACGCGGCCCACGTCGATCCGGCGGCGAACAGGATCAGCCCGGCCAGGAACGTGCGCTTTCGGCCGACCCGGTCGGCAACGCTGCCCGCCACCAGCAGCAATCCCGCGAACACCATGACGTAGGAGTCGACGATCCACTGGAGTTGGGTGTCGGTTGCCTTCAGGTCACGGACCAGCGTGGGCAGCACGACGTTGAGGACTGTGTTGTCGAGCGTGACGATGAGCAGGGAGACGCACAAGACGCCCAGGGCAAGCCAGCGTCGGGGATGCGACTGCGGCCCGGTTGGCCGTAGCGCGGCCGAATTCTCGTTCAGTGTGGTCATGACATGAGCACATCCCGGCCACTCCCACGCAGACCAGGGCGGAAGGTCCCGGTGCGGCATGCCGAATGTCAGCTTGCGTCGCCTGCCCGGCTTGCCCGGCCCCGGGCCTCATGGCACGCCTGCCACGCAGAGTGGCCATCCTCTCGTCTGAGCCCGAGATCGGCGAGATCCGGCCGTGGGCTCGGCTGGCTGATCTCACACTGCTTCGGCGTCGCGTTCGCCGGTGCGGACGCGCAGCGCGGTCTCGACCGTGCTGACCCAGATCTTGCCGTCGCCGATGGCGCCCGTGTTTGCCGACTTGACGATCGCGTCGGTCACTGTCGCCACCTGCTCGTCGTGGACTACGACGTCGATACGGAGTTTCGGCAGCAGGACAGCTTCACCATCGGCAGGCTCAAAGTGCCCCATGTGCCCGTACTGCTGGCCGAAACCGCGAACCTCCGTCGCGGTCAGTCCGCGGGCACCAGCTGCAGAAACCGCGCTCATCACCTCGTCCAGCTTGTTTGTCCGGATGATCGCCGTGATCAGCTTCACAGATCCTCCTCCGCTACCGCGCTGCCGGGCCGCGCGTTCCGGCCGCGTGGTGCTCGACGATCGTGTCCGACGACGGGAAGAAGACGGTCTCGTGGCCGTCGCGCCACCGGACCAGGTACGGCGGCGCCCCATCGCTACCGTGGACCTCGAGAATCTCGCCGTGGCGATCTGCGTCGCCCTGACGAAGTCCCTTGACCGTCAGCTCGTCGCCTGCTTGTGCTCGCATCTTCATCGACCTCCGTCATCGTGTGTCGTCGTCCAGCGTCGTCGCGGTCCCGTGGCACAGGCTGGAGCTGGCCACTCGGTCGTGCCGCGCCGCGCTGGCGGCTTTGTCCGGCGTAGCTGCGCTGGAAAATAGTCAGCAGCCATGAGCCAAGCGTTGCCGCAGCCCGATGGGTGGCTGCAGGGCCTTGAGCCCGCAGCGCGCGGGCCCAAGGTCACCTGCCTCGCGGCAATTCGCCTGGACGGGCTCGGTTAGCGAGGGAGGACCAAGGTGACAGCACGACGGGACGTCCAGCCCTGCTGGGGCACGCCCGGGCCGGCGACTCTCGGACAGAAGGCTTATAACTTGGTCCGTTTATGTCGTTGTGTTGTTCGGAGGCCCGTCATGAGCCTTATGGCCACTAGGCAAAAGCGGCTTGCGCGGTGGCTTGGGTTCGACGGCAATCCCCTCCGGCGCAGGTCCGATCGCATCGAGGCGCGCTTCCGGCTCGCGCTTTCCGTCGCCTTCGTGCCGCTCGCGGTGCTCGCCGCAGGCAGCTTCGGACACTGGGTGGGAGCAGTCGGCCGCCAGGAACTGAGCGCGCAGGCATTCCGGCAGCAGGTATCGGCCGTCCTGCTGAAGGCCGTGCCGGACTCTGACGTAGTCCTCGGAGCCTCGGTCCCGCTCGACGCTCCCGCACGCTGGTACGCCGACGGCCGCCGTTACATCGGGACAGTGCCGGCCCTTCCCGGGACGCCCAGAGGAGCAAGGCTCACGATCTGGGTCAACAGTGCAGGCCGGATGGCCACGGCTCCTCTCACGACGTCGAATGTGGTGACCAGAGTGGCATGCGCGGCGGCTCTTGCAGTCCTGGCCGTCTTTCTCGCGTTGTGGCTGGCGCTGTCGCTGGTCCGTGGAGTGCTGAACCACT
>JASHUE010000310.1:0-2740 GCA_030040195.1 Streptosporangiaceae bacterium
CTGGCCGCTGGACGCTTACTGACTGCATCGACGTGCGGCTGCGCGCCACCGCGGAACGGCCTGACGACTACGGTGCCGGATGGTCGCGCGCCAGCCAGGAGGAAGACGGCGGGATTGCGGCTGCCTTGCCGCGCACGGTGACCGTTCATGCCGGCTCGGCCCGCTGCATCGCGCGGGTCCGGGTACTCGGGCCGGAACTTGTCCGGCTCAGCCTGGCTGACCCGCTGCCGCTGCACGTGGGCGACCGGTTGCTGCTGCGTGACCCGGGCAGCCGCCGGTCCGGCTCCTGGCCGGACGTGGCAGGCGCCACGATTCTCGACGTCATGCCGCCCCGCCTTGCTCGGCGGGGTGCGGCGGCGGCCGCGGCCAAGATGCTGACTACCTGGCCAGATCAGCCCGCCGCGGCGCACCTGCTGGCCCGCCATGGTCTGCTGCGGGCTAGCGCGGTGCTCGCGATGGGCATCCGCGAGCACCCTGAACCGGTGGCCGGAGAGTGGCTGGCCGACCCTGCGTACTGGCAGACGCTCAGTCATCATCTCGGCGAGGTCGTGGCCGGGCACGCGGCCAGCGAGCCGCTCTCGGCCGGCATGCCCGTCGAGGCGGCCCGCGCAGCACTCGACCTGCCCGACCGGCGGCTCGTGCTGGCCCTGGCGCGGGCGCCGTTCAGGATCTCCTGTGGCCTGGTCCAGCTGACGCCGGCGTCCGGGCACGGCCCTGGTCCAGGGCTGCCGGAGCCGTTGCAGGCCGCGGTGCGGGTACTTCGCGCCGACCTCGCCGCCGCGCCGTTCGCTTCCCCGGACGCGGACAGGCTGCGCAAGCTTGGACTGGACCAGCGCGGCATCGCCGCGGCCGTCCGCGTCGGAGAGCTGATGCGCATCAGTGAGCACGTTGTGCTAGCGCCAGGAGCCGACGCTGCTGCGGCGGCCGTGCTCGCCGATCTACCGCAGCCCTTCACCGCGGCTCAGGCTCGGGAGGCGCTCAGAACGACCCGCCGCACGGCCATTCCGCTGCTCGAGTTCCTCGACCGCGCCGGGGTAACCGAACGGCAGGCCGACGACCGTCGCATCGTCCGGTCGCGACCACCGGTCGCGACGTCCCCAGCCGCGCCCGCGGTGCCGGAGCAGTTCTCGGGCGCCCAGGACGAGCAGCCCACGGCCGGGCAGCCCACGGCCGGGCGGGCTGAGCTAGTGCCCGGCGAACCTGGTCGCTGACCAGGTCCCGGCTTCGACCGGCGGCTCGCCCGCCTGAATCCAGCGGGACAATACCGCCGCGGTAACGGGGGCGTTGAGGATGCCGGTCCTGAAGTGCCCCGACGTCAGCCAGGCGTTCGCGAGGCCGGGAACCTTGTCGATCACTGGCCGCCGGTCCGGGTGCCTGGGCCGGAAACAGCACCACTGATGCGAGACGCCGATCCCGGCGAGGGCGGGCAGCGTGATGGCGATGCCGTCCATGATCGACTCGATAACCTCGGGCTGAACGGCGGGGCTCTCGTCGCCGATGTCGAAGGTCCCCCCGGCGAGCAGGCGACCGTCCTCGATCTGGGTTGCCAGCGGCGCGACGATGCCCGGCAGCCGGATGTCGGTCGGGTCCGTCACGAGCAGGTGGCCTTTGACCCGGTCGGACGGGATGTGCAGCGGCAGCCCGTCCAGCACCGGCGGGCGGCCGGTGGCGAACACCACGACGCCCGGGCTGATCTCGCCCGCGGACGTGCCGACCGTGACGATGCGATCGCCCTGGATGGTGACGGACGTAGCCGCAACCCCCGTGGCTACTGCCGGCAGCCTGGCCGCCAGCCGGGCCACCGCCCGCAGCGGGTTGACCCGGCCCTGCCGATGGATCAGCGCTCCCTCCATCGGCCGGGCTAGGCCGGGGACCAGTTCGGCCAGCTGTCCGGGATTGAGCCATTCCACGGCCGGTGGCTGGTGCGCGGCGAAACCGCTGTCGTGCGGGGCCAGCCCGATCCAGTCAAGCTCCACGAGACCGATGCCGCCGGGTAGGGCCTCTTCCAGGTCGTGCCAGCGCTCCAGGCTGGCCCGCTCGAGGTCCACGAAAGGCTCGGGGTCGCTCCACTGATGAGGCTCAGGAATAAGCAGCCCGGTCGCGCCGCCGGTCGCGCCGGCGCCAAGCCTGCCGGTTTCGATCAGCAGCACGTTGCCGAGGCCCGCCTCGGCGCAGGCGGCAGCGGTGGTGACGCCGAGGATGCCCCCGCCGACGACCAGCACGTCCGGCCTGGCCCGGCCGACGGCCTGGTCACGTCGGCCGAGTGCGGCGCGCTCGTCAGCGGTGAGCTGGTCGCGCCAGAAGGGGCCGGTCACGGTCATGGGATCATCCTGGTAGAGCGGTGGGGCAGCGTGCGGTGATAGCCACGCAATCGTAGGCGACGCCCCGTCATTCTGTGATGCGGGCTATCAAACCGCAGCCCGAACGGTGACGGTCTGCTCCGCTGACGACCACGCCCTGAAACCCCCTGGTAACCGCGAGTTCGTGGCCCTGAAATGGCTTTATGACAGCCTGACGTCATGAGCCTGATCGCCGATCAGCGGCCACCATGCCGGATTGCGCTGATCGCGCATGACAATAAGAAAGTCGACATTGCCGACTGGGCTCGCTTCAACCGGGCCGTGCTCGCCCAGCACGACCTCGTCGCCACCGGCACGACCGGCGAATTGCTCATCCGCGAGCTCGGCTTGGATGTGACCTGCCTGCGCAGCGGTCCGCTCGGCGGCGACCAGCAGATCGG
>JASHUE010000311.1:0-4523 GCA_030040195.1 Streptosporangiaceae bacterium
ATCTCGACGTCGTCCGGCCTGATGACTGACAAGCAGGCGAAGAAGAAGGGTGTAGGCGGGGAAGTCCTCGCTTACGTCTGGTAGGGAGCCAGCTATGTCACGAATCGGACGGATGCCGATTGTCATCCCGAGCGGCGTAGACGTCACCATTGACGGGCGCAGGGTCCACGTGAAAGGCCCCAAGGGCGAGCTGAGCATGGAGGTCGCGGCGCCGATCGAGGTGGCCGAGTCCGGCGGGACCATCACCGTCACGCGGCCAAGTGATGAGGGTGAGATTCGCGCGCTGCACGGCCTGTCCCGGTCGCTGATCGCGAACATGGTCATCGGGGTCACCGAGGGCTACCGCAAGACTCTGGAGATCGTCGGCGTTGGCTATCGGGTCCAGGCCAAGGGCAGGGACCTGGAGTTCGCGCTCGGATTCAGCCACCCGGTGCCGGTCTCCGCGCCGGATGGCATCTCATTCCGGGTCGAGACGCCCACCAGGTTCGTGGTCGAGGGAATCGACAAGCAGCAGGTGGGCGAGGTCGCAGCGAACATCCGCAAGCTTCGCAAGCCCGACCCGTACAAGGGCAAGGGCGTCAGGTACCAGGGCGAGCAGATCCGCCGCAAGGTCGGGAAGGCTGGTAAGTAAGGCATGTCTGGCACCAAGACCATGGCGCACGGCCGCATCAGCGGGCGGACCGCCGGGCGCATCTCGTCCCGGCAGCGCCGCCACCTGCGGGTACGCAAGAAGATCGAAGGCAGCGCGGCCCGCCCGCGGCTGGTCGTCACCCGCTCGGCCAGGAATACCTTCGCCCAGCTCGTTGACGATACGGCCGGGAACACGGTGGCCTCGGCCTCGACGCTGGAGATCCGCGGATCCGAGGGGGACAAGACCGCCAAGGCCAAGCAGGTCGGGGCCCTGCTGGCCGAGCGGGCAGGCAAGGCCGGCATCACTGCCGTGGTGTTCGACCGGGGCGGCTACGCCTACCACGGCCGGGTGGCCGCGCTGGCCGAAGGGGCCAGGGAAGGCGGGCTGAACCTGTGACGCGCACCACTCGCACAACCCCACGACAGAAGAGGAAGATCTGATGGCAGCAACACCGCGACGCGGCGCCGGCGGCACCGGCGAGCGCCGGGAGCGTCGCGACGACCGCCGTGGGGCCGGCGCCGAGAAGGGCACCACCTACCTGGAGCGCGTGGTCACCATTAACCGCGTGGCCAAGGTCGTCCAGGGCGGCCGCAGGTTCAGCTTCACCGCGCTGGTGGTCGTCGGCGACGGCAACGGTATGGTCGGCGTCGGCTACGGCAAGGCCAAGGAGGTCCCGGCGGCGATCGCCAAGGGCGTCGAAGCCGCGAAGAAGGCGTTCTTCCGCGTGCCGAGGATCGGCGGTACCATCCCGCACACCGTTCAGGGCGAGGAGTCGGCCGGCGTGGTGCTGCTCAAGCCCGCCAGCCCCGGTACCGGCGTCATCGCCGGCGGCCCGGTGCGGGCGGTGCTGGAGTGCGCGGGCATTCACGACGTCCTGTCCAGGTCGCTGGGCTCGTCTAACCCGATCAACGTGGTGCACGCCACGGTGACGGCCCTGAAGAGCCTGAACCGGCCCGAGGAGATCGCGGCCAGGCGCGGCCTGCCGATCGAGCAGGTCGCTCCGGCCGCCATGCTCAGGGCACGGGCGGCAGCCGCCACAGCCGGCGCGGCCGCCAACGGCACCGCGGGCGGCACCGGCCCGGCTGAGAGCAGCTGAGGGGCAGGACACGATGACAGAGCTCAAGGTCAGGCAGATCAAGTCCAAGATCGGCGGCAACAAGCAGCAGCGTGACTCGCTACGATCGCTTGGCTTGCATCACGTCGGCGACGAGGTCGTCAAGCCCGACCGGCCTGAGATCCGCGGCATGATCAACGCGGTGCGCCACCTGGTCACCGTGGAGGAGGTCGACTAGAAGATGGCAGACACCGAGACTGAGACCCCTGCGGGGGGTCGACCCCCCGAGCCAGCAGCTGCGGGGGCCACGAGAGCAGGCAGAGCCGGGCTGAAGATCCACCATCTGCGCCCGGCGCCCGGAGCGCGCACCCCGCGCACCAGAGTCGGGCGTGGGGAGGCGTCCAAGGGCAAGACGGCAGGCCGCGGCACCAAGGGCAGCAAGGCCCGCAACAACATCCCTGAGTACTTCGAGGGCGGCCAGATGCCGCTTCACCGGCGGCTGCCAAAGCTCAAGGGATTCTCCAACGCCAGGTTCAAGACCTCTTACCAGGTGGTGAATCTGGACCGCATCGCCCGCCTGTACCCCTCCGGCGGTGAGGTCACGCCCGAGGACCTCGTGGCGAAGGGCCTGGCCAGGGCCGGCGAGCTGGTTAAGGTGCTCGGCCAGGGCGAGATCAGCGTCGCGCTTCACGTGAGCGCGCACGGGTTCTCGGCCACGGCCAGGGACAAGATCACCGCAGCCGGCGGAACCGTTAGCGAGCTGTGAAATGACTGCCGCTCGCGTCCAAACCCGGGCCAGCTTAGACTCCCGATGGCCCGGGCTTTGCGCTAGCGATACCCAGTTCGCATGGCTGCGGGACCCTGGGCGGCACGTTAAACTTCGGCGAGCACACTGTCTGCAGCTACGGGGCCAGCACCCAACGGGACCCAGGCGCGGGCCCGCAGGCGCCGGCGCGGGTAGCGACTAGCGGACGTACTCCGCAGGAGCGGCAGATGACGTTGAACTATCGACTAGGGGACAGCGCATGCTGACCGCGTTCATACGGGCGTTCCGCACGCCTGACCTGCGCAACAAGCTGTTTTTCACGGTATTCATCATCGCCGTGTTCCGGCTCGGGCAGGATCTCACGACGCCAGGGGTGTCGGAGGCGAACCTCCGCTACTGCGAGGGCGTCAGCCACGCGACCGGCCTGTTCAATCTCGTCAACCTGTTCAGTGGCAACGGCATCGGCAGGCTGGCGGTCTTCGCGCTCGGCATCATGCCCTACATCACGGCCAGCATCATCCTCCAGCTGCTCGCCGTGGTCATCCCGCGGCTTGAGACGCTGCGCAAAGAGGGCCAGACCGGCCAGGCGAAAATCACCCAGTACACCCGGTATCTCACCGTTGGCCTGGCGATCCTGCAGTCCACCGGGATCATCGCGCTGGCCCGCAGCGGCGAGCTTTACCCCGACTGCGGCGCTGGCCATCCCCTGATCCCGAACCCGTCAATCTTCACGATCACGACGATGGTCATCATCATGACGGCCGGCACCGCCGTGATCATGTGGCTGGGCGAGCTGATCACCGACAAGGGCGTCGGCAACGGAATGTCGGTGATGATCTTCACCCAGATCATCGCGGTCGTGCCCAGCCAGTTCCAGCTGATCTGGGAGGACAAGGGCAAGGTCGTGTTCTTCCTTGTCCTGATCATGGGTGTGTTCATCATCGCGTTCGTGGCGTTCATGGAGCAGGCGCAGCGGCGCATTCCGATCCAGTACGCCAAGCGCATGGTGGGCCGCCGGATGTACGGCGGAACGTCCACCTACATTCCGCTGAAGGTCAACCAGGCGGGCGTCATCCCGGTCATCTTCGCCTCCTCGCTGCTGTACATCCCGCAGCTGGCGGCCAACCTGTTCGGGCACAACGCGACCCATGGCTGGGCTTTCTGGGTGGAGAACAACCTGGTCTACGGGGACAAGCCCGCCTACGCAGCCGCGTATTTCCTGCTGATCCTCTTCTTTACCTACTTCTACGTCTCGATCACCTTTAATCCGACCGAGGTGGCCGACGGCATGAAGAAGGGTGGCGGGTTCATCCCCGGCATCAGACCCGGTGGACCGACGGCCGGCTACCTCAGCCACGTGCTGAGCCGGCTGACGGCGGCCGGCTCGCTGTACCTAGGGCTGATCGCGCTCATCCCGCTGATCGCTGTTGGCCTGCTGGACGCGACCCAGCAGTTCCCGCTCGGCGGCACCAGCATCCTGATCATGGTGGGTGTGGGCCTTGATACCGTCAAGCAGATCGAGAGCCAGCTGCAGCAGCGTAACTACGAGGGCTTCCTGAGGTAGTGCGACTAGTCCTCGTTGGGCCCCCCGGCGCGGGCAAGGGGACGCAGGCCCAGTTCATCGCCTCTCACCTGTCTATCCCGAAGATCTCGACAGGCGATATCTTCCGGTACAACGTGAGCACCGGCACCGAACTGGGCAAGCAGGCCAAGGCCTACATGGGCCGCGGCGACCTGGTACCCGACGAGATCACGATCGCCATGGTTGTCGCCCGACTGCAGGAGCCCGACGCGCAGTCCGGCTTCCTGCTCGACGGCTTCCCCAGGAACGTGCCGCAGGCTGAGGTGCTACGCAAGCTGCTGGCGGAATGGGACACAAAGCTGGACGTCGTGCTCGAGCTGGTGGTGGACGACGACGAGGTCGTCAGGCGGCTGTCGGGGCGCCGGACCTGCCGCCAGTGCGGTCGCATCTGGCACGTGCTGTTCGAGCCGCCGGCCAGGGCCGGGATCTGCGACGACTGCAATGGTGAGCTGTTCCAGCGCGACGACGACCGGGAGCAGACCATCCGCCA
>JASHUE010000312.1:0-20780 GCA_030040195.1 Streptosporangiaceae bacterium
GTGGCGGCGGTGACGGCGGAAACAGACTCGGTCCGTACTATCGCGCTGGATGTGCCGGACTGGCCGGGTCACAGGGCCGGGCAGCATCTGGACGTCCGGCTGACGGCTGAGGACGGCTACCGCGCGGAACGGTCCTACTCGATCGCCTCGGCCGACGGAGAGCCGGTAGCCATCACGGTGGAGCGGCTCGACGACGGCGAAGTCTCGCCCTACCTGACCCGAGAGCTGCGCCCGGGCGACCAGATGGAGGTACGGGGGCCGATCGGGAACTGGTTTACCTGGGGCCCTCACGACGGCGGGCCCCTGTTGCTTATCGCCGGCGGATCCGGCGTCGTGCCGCTGCGGGCAATCCTGCGGCACCGCCAGCGCAGCGGGAGCAGCGTACCCGTCCGGCTGCTGTACTCGTCGCGCACGCTCGCGGACGTCATCTACCGCGAGGAGCTGGACCAGTACCGGGGGAGAGCGGAAGTGCGCTACACGCTGACCCGCAGCCAGCCGCCGGGCTGGGGCGGGTTCTCCGGCCGCGTGGACGACGCCATGCTGGCCCGCGTCGCCTGGCCCGCCAGCCAGCGCCCGCTGGCCTTCATCTGCGGGCCGACTCCTTTCGTCGAGGCAGTGGCCGAGCTGCTCGTCGCGCGCCACTACCCGGCCAGCCGGGTCAAGACCGAGCGCTTCGGAGGAGCCTGAATGGCACTGGACGGCAACGCGATCGGCGGCCTGCTGCAGGAGATCTTCGCCACCGATATGACCAGCGCCGAGGCAACCTGCGCCGCGTGCGGAGCCGTCGGAGCGGTCGCCGAGACAACGGTTTATATCCGGGGGCCGGGAAGTGTCGTCCGCTGCCGCAGATGCACGAGCGTGCTGATGGTCGTCACCCAGGTCCGCGGGCTGAACTGCGTGGATCTGAGCGGCGTGGCCGCGCTGGAAGCGAACCCGCGCCGGTGACTGACAGCCTCGCGGGGGCCCTCGCCCCGTCGGCCGCACCCGCACGTTACCGGCGCCGGCCTAGGGAGTGTCTGTCTTGACGATGTGCACACGCCGCGCCACGGCAACGCTACCGATCAGCAGGCGGCACATCAGGGCTGCGTGCCGCTCACCGGAAGGAGAACTGCATGAGCATGAACTGGCTTGAGGGCATGCCTCCGCAGATGGGCGACCCGATGACAGCTCAGATGGGCGGCCCGATGACGGAAGGCATGACGCGGCCAATGGCGATGCCCGTCTTCGCCGGCCAGAAGCTGATCGTAGTCGGTGGCAGCAGCGGCATGGGCCGCCAGACGGCCGCCGACGTCGTCGCCGCCGGCGGCAGCGCCGTCGTGATCGGCCTCGATGACGGGCGAGTCAACGGCACGGCAACCGAGCTCAGTCAGTACGGCAAGGCCTATGGCATCGCGGCCGACCTGACCGACCGGATGGAGATGGAGCGCGTCCGGCAGCAGCTGGCGGACGAGCACGCGGACGCGACGCTGCTCGTCAATGCGGCCGGGCTGTTCATCCCCAAGCCGTTCCTGGATCACGACGCCGCCGATTACGACTCGTACCTGGAACTTAGCCGGGCCGTCTTCTTCATCACCCAGACGGTGGCCCGCGGCATGGTGAACCAGGGCCGCGGCGGCTCCATCGTCACCATCGGCAGCATGTGGGCGCACCAGGCCATCGCTGCCACTCCGTCGTCGGCGTACTCGCTCGCTAAGGGCGGGCTGCACGCTCTGACCCGCAACCTGGCCCTCGAGCTCGCGCCGCACCAGATCCGGGTCAACGCGGTCGCTCCGGCCGTCGTCGCGACGCCTATCTACGAACGGTTCGTGCCGAAGGACAAGCTGGAGGAGACGCTGCACAGCTTCGACGGCTTCCACCCGCTCGGCCGCACCGGCACAGTCCGGGACATGGCCAACGTCATCACGTTCCTGCTCTCGCCCGCGACCAGCTGGGTCACTGGCGCCATCTGGGACGTCGACGGGGGCGTCATGGCCGGACGTAACTAACAACCCACAGCCATCTCGCGTCGAAGGGAAGTCATGAGGCCCATCTCCAAGCTGGCCGCGGTCACCACGGCCGGAGCGGCAGCGGCGGCGCTGTCCGGCCTGCCGGCCAGCGCAGCTACCGCGCATACCTCGCCAGCACAGGCACCTGCCGTCTTTGTACAGACCGACAACGCTGCCGGTAACACGATCGTCGCCTACACACCGGCAGCTGACGGCGGACTCCAGCAGGTCGGCACTTACCCGACCGGCGGGAACGGCGGGGCAACCAACGGCTCTGTCGTCGACCACCTCTCGTCGGAAGGCTCGCTGACCTATGACCGGCGGGCCGGGCTGCTGTACTCGGTCAACGCTGGTAGCAACACGATCACCGTGTTCCGGGTCTTCGGCGACACGCTTATCCGCAGCCAGGTGATCAGCTCCGGCGGCCAGTTCCCCGTCAGCATCGCCGTTCACGGCAACCAGGTATTCGTCCTCAACGCATGGGGCGGTGCCGCGGTGGCTGGCTTTCTCCAGTTCGGCGGTTACCTGATCCCGGTGCCATCGTGGACCCGCGATCTGGGCCTCGGCACCAGTTCCTCAACCGTGTTCACCGGAACGCCCGGCCAGGTCGGATTCACCCCCGACGGCTCACAGCTCGTGGTCACAACAAAGAACGCCGGCGACACCGTGGACGTCTTCGCGGATGGGCCATCCGGTCCGTCCGCCGAGGCCACCGTGACCTCGCTCCCAGGCGCGGTGCCGTTCGGGTTCACCTTCGACCGGTACGGGCACCTCGCCCTCGCCGAAACGGGCACGGACACGGTCGCCACTTTCGCCATCGCCCCCGACGGCACGCTTACCCAGCTGGGCAGCGCCGCCACGGGGCAGCTTGCGACCTGCTGGATCACTGCGGCCCCGCAGGGCACGCTGTACGCATCCAACGCGGGCAGCGGCACGGAGTCCACCTTGAGCACCGAGCCGGACGGTGCAGTGACGCTGCAGGGCACCACCCCGACAGATGCCGGCACCACCGACGCGGTGGTGTCCTCTGATGGCCGGTACCTGTACGTGCAGGCCGGCCGGCTGGGCAACGTCGACGCCTACCGCATCGGGCCGGGCGGCTCACTGACCGAGACCGGCTCGGTCACCGTCCCCGGCGCCGTCGGCGGCGAGGGCATCGCCGCCTCCTAACCGCATCATCGCCTGGCACCGGGCAGCGCCAGACTCCCGGCCACTCATCACCGGCAGGCCGTCGGCGCTGCCCGGCTGCCACATCCCGGCATCGCGGATGCCCGTCACAGCCCGTCTTGGCGGCTCGAAATCAACCTTGTTGCTCCAGCCACGCTCGCCGCCAGCACCCTGGATGAGGTGAAGGCATGTCCCACCATTTCGACAGCCCGACAGCGATCGAGGACGGTCGGCTGAACCTCGGCGACCTCTACGTGTTCCCGCAGGCGCGGGGCATGTCGACGCTCGTCGTGACCGTCAACCCGGATGCCGGGCGCTCCAACCCCACGACGTTCCGGCCGGATGCCCTGTACGAGTTTGTCATCGCCAGCGATGGCGGCACGCGTGAGGACCGAGCTTTGCGGATGAGATTCGGCGAGCCGGACGCTGACGGAATCCAGGAAATGCAGGTCCGGTACGCTGTCGGCGCGCCGAGCCGGGCAGGCACCGAGGGCACCGCACTCGGGGTCGGCCGTACCGGGGAAGTCTTCGCGCTGAGCAATGGCGGGTCAGCGTGGTTCGGCCTCGCGCAGGATCCGTTCTGGGGCGATGCCGTCGCGCTGTTCGCGTTCAATCGCGGTCTGGCCGACAACCGGTACCGACCCGAGTTGTTCTCCGGGACCCCTGGCAACCTGCTGGCTGGCCGGAACGTGACCGCCATCGCGCTTTCGATGCCGGACGTCGCGTTCGGCGGCGTCAACATCACGATCTGGGCGCGGATCAGCCTGTACGGGCACGGCCCCCAGCGACAGGTCAGCCGGGCCGCCCATCCGCTGCTGCGGTCGTTTTTCTTCCCCCAGCCCGGCGCAGATACCGAGGCGCTCAATGCCGGCTCGCCGTCCGGCGACGTCGCCGCATACAGCGACCGCGTGCGGCGGACCGCCGAGCATGTGGCAGAGCTAAGTCGAGCCGCCAACCCCGACGAGCATGGTGCGAAGCTTGTCGCCGCGTTCCTGCCCGACCAGCTCCGGTACCGGCCCGGACAGCCGGCGCGCTTTGCGCCCGGCACGGGAAACGGCCGCGACCTGCACGATGACGCGTTCGGGATCACGCTGTCGCTGATGGTCGGCCGCCCGCTTGGCCTGACCACCTCGCCCCACCCTGTCGTGCCCGAATTCCCGCACCTGGCGCCTGCGGGGCACGACGACATCCCGGCACTTGCGGACATGCTGGGGCTGCGCGAGCACGCCGCGGAACCGCCGCCCGGCTGAGTTTCAAACTGCCGGTCGTGGCCCTGAACCTTGAGTCGGCCAGGCCAGTCACGAAGCTGGCTTGGTTGGCTCGCTGGCTGCCGGCCCGGGCCCCTCAGCGTCCAGTTCTGCCCGCGCGCGGACCAGTTCCTGCCGGGCGGCCTCGCTGGGTGCCGGGTACCGCGGGTCAAGTTCGATGAGCGCATCCGCGACAACTGCTGCGGCGCAGATCCGGGTGAACCACTTGTGGTCGGCCGGCAGAACGTACCAGGGCGCCCAGGCGGTGCTGGTATGCGTCAGCATCTCGGAGTAGGCGCGCTGGTACTCATCCCAGTACTGGCGCTCGGCGATGTCGGCGGCAGAAAACTTCCAGTTCTTGTCGGGTCGATCGATCCGCTGCAGGAACCGGGCCCGCTGTTCCTGCCTGGAGAGGTTGAGAAACAGCTTGATCAGCCGGATTCCGTTGTCGGTCAGGTAGCGCTCCCAGTCGTTGATCTCCCGGTACCGGCGCTGCCAGACGTCGCGCCGCTTGGCAGCAGCCGGGATCTTCTCCCGGTCCAGGTACTCCGGGTGGACGCGGACCACCAGGACCTCTTCGTAGTGCGACCGGTTGAAGATGCCGATCTCGCCGCGGGCGGGCAGTTGCCGAGCGTGCCGCCAGAGGAAGTCGTGATCGAGTTCGGCGGCTGAGGGCGCCTTGAAGCTGGACACGTGCACGCCCTGCGGGTTGACCCCGCTCATCACGTGCCGGACCGTACTGTCCTTGCCGGCGGCGTCCATGCCCTGCAGCACGACCAGGACCGCGTAGGTGTCCTGGGCGGCCAGCCGGTCCTGGTAGTGGGCGAGCAGGTCCACCCCCTGCCGCAGCAACGCGATGCCGTCCTTTTTCTTCTGCACCCCGAACCGGTCGGCTGGGTTGTAGCCGTGTGGCAGGCTGACGGTCGTGCCAGGCGGTATTCGCAGGGGTTGCACGAACTCGGCGACCCAGCGGGCGTCCGGATGACTCATCAGTGCTGCCGCGAGCCGGTGGCGATCAGCGGCGCGGACGGTAGCTCGGGCCGGTTCCTGGCCTGGCCATGGTTCGCTGCCGTCGTCGTACTCATCGCACCTCGCTCTCTGCCAGCGCCTGTCCGCCCGTGCAACGGGTTCCCCGTGACGTGACACAGACGGCGGCGCCTCTTCCCTGGTGATGCGATTATGTCCGCTCGCTTCTTTCCCGGAACAGCCGCGGGCCAGATGGTGAAGGGGCCGCGAACTGGGCTGCCAGTGCAGGTAGCCATCCTGTCGCTGGCGCCCGGTCAGCCGGCAGTGCTCGCGCCTCTGCGCAGGTGGAAGCCTCCTCCGTGCGTGTGCACGTGCTCGCGGCCAATGGCCTGCGCCTCGGCCTGCGTCGCATACCCGATCGTCCTGCCGACATCCTCGGGCTTACCGCCCGACGGTCTCCACATGACGTGCCAGGGACCGCCCTGAGCCGCTGCCAGGCGTTTTCCGATCTCCTCGCCCACGGCGTATCGCAGCTCTGCCGCGTCGTGATCACCAGAGGGCAGGCCGATGCGCCGGTAGTAGTCATCGATGTCAACGTAGTTGTCCAGCTCGTCAACGGACAGCACGTCAGGAGGCACCTGGCCGCAGCCCTGATCCTCCCTGATCATGGAAATCACGGCGTCGGTAAACCGTCGTACCTCGGTAATGTCGGTCATGGCTACCTCCCAGCAGGCAGCCTTAGTCTCACCTGGCAGGGGCGCCCGCCAGCAGGGACCAAGGCCAGTTATCCAGCGGGTCTGAGGTCCTGCCGTGCGCAATCAGTGAACGTGCGCGATCAGTGAACGTGCGGAATCGGTGAACCAGTGACGTAGGTCCCGGTGACGTAGGGCTTGCGACCGCATCACCCCTCACCAACGACGCCTTAACGTGAGGCCAACGGGCCCGCGGGCCCTGCGGCGAGGGCTGCTCGAAGCCGGGGCTGTCAGGAGCTTGAAAGCCATGGCAACGAACCGAGTGCTGCAGATGACTGACTCTCAGACCGGCCGCACGTATGAAATCCCGGTTGTCGATGGCGCGATCCGCGCAATCGACCTGCGCCAGATCAAAGTGTCCGATGACGACTTCGGGCTCTTGTCGTACGACCCGGCGTTCCTGAACACCGCGAGTTGCCGCAGCGCCATCACCTATATCGACGGTGACCGGGGAATCCTGCGCTACCGCGGGTACCCGATCGAGGAACTGGCCGGGCAGGTGTCCTTCCTGGACGTCGCCTACCTGCTGCTACACGGCGAGGTTCCTGGCAAGGAAGAGTCTGCCGCCTGGGTCGACGAGATCACCCACCACACGTTCGTGCACGAGAACGTCAAGAAGTTCATCGACGGTTTCCACCACGATGCCCACCCGATGGGCATCCTGGTCAGCACGATCGCGGCGCTGTCCACGTTCTATCCAGAGGCAAAGGCCGTGTCCGACCAGACCCGGCAGTACGAGCAGATCGTCCGTCTCATCGCGAAGATGCCCACGCTGGCCGCGTTCGCATACCGGCACGCGATGGGCCTGCCCTACGTGTATCCGGACAACAGGCTCTCGTACGCGGGCAGCTTCCTCACGATGATGCGGCAGATGAGCGAGCCCAGGTATAGCCCCGACCCCGTGCTCGAGCACGCGCTCGATGTGCTCTTCGTCCTGCACGCCGACCACGAGCAGAACTGTTCCACCAGCACCATGCGGGTTGTCGGCAGCTCTCAGGTCGACCCGTACTCGGCCGCGGCGGCAGCTGCAGCGGCACTGTTCGGCCCGCTGCATGGCGGCGCGAACGAGCAGGTCCTGCGGATGCTGCGCGAGATCGGCTCGGTCGACAACGTTCCCGCCTACATCGAGCGGGTAAAGCACGGCGACCTGCGCCTGATGGGATTCGGGCACCGCGTATACAAGAACTTCGACCCGCGGGCGACGATCATTAAGAAGGTCGCGGACCAGGTGTTCGAGGTGACCGGGCGCAACCCGCTACTGGACATAGCGCTGGAGCTCGAAAGGATCGCCCTGGCTGATGACTACTTCATCAGCCATAAGCTTTACCCGAACGTGGACTTCTACTCGGGCATCATCTATCAGGCCATGGGCTTCCCGGTCGACATGTTCCCGGTGCTGTTCGCAATCGGCCGCATGCCGGGCTGGCTGGCGCAATGGCAGGAAGGCACGACTGACCCCGAGCAGAAGATCTCGCGGCCCAGGCAGATCTACACTGGTCCGGCGCTACGGCACCTCGACGCGCCCGACAGCTGAACAAAGGCCTTACCTTCTCCTGCCAGATCAGACAGGCTGGTGCCAAAGGTCCGGGCATCTTGAGACTTCGGCCCCTGCCCGTAGCCCGAGGTGAACAGCAACTCTGACGTGCAGATTATTCGTAGCAGCGGCGGGCCCGAGGCGGATCGGGCGCCCTAGATGAGCGGAGCGGGCGATGGTGACAGAACATCCCACAGACCGCGCAGGACTCGAGGTCCTGAACTCTGAGGAGTGCCTGCGACTACTTGCGTCAGTGCCGGTGGGGCGGGTGGGCCTCGTCGCGGATGGCGAGATCATCATGCTGCCCGTCAATCATCTGATGGACGGACAGGACCCGGTCTTCTGCACCGCGCGCGGATCGAAGCTATCCGCCGCCGAGCAGGAAGGCGTCGCTGCGTTCGAAGCCGATCATTATGACGAGCAGACTCATGCCGGCTGGAGCGTTCTCGTCACTGGCCGCGCGGAGGCTGTCTACCAGGAGTCCGAAGTCGAGAGGCTGAGCCGGGGCGGCCTGCATCCATGGGCCAGCGGCATGGAGCGGCCCTTCTGGGTGCGGATTCGCGCGCTTTCGATGACCGGTCGGCGGATACCGGGCGCTGGCTAGCCGCGACATCGCCTGTGAGGTCCTTTGGCGCGAGGAGAAGAATCACCCCGAGCAGCCCGACTCAGGCTCGGGCGCCGAGATCGTCCGAGTCCGCTGACTTTAACCGGAACCCGATTCGCGGGTCCCGGTGAGGACGCTCGGGACCGGGCGCCGGATGCTGATCGCGTCCTGGATGACGGTTCCGAGCCGGAGGACCAGCTGCGGGAAGCTGCCGTCGCCGAGCTGAGTGCGGATGGCCGCCCGTAGCCAGCCGACCTCGACGGGCTGGCTATGCAGCGCGGCAGCCACTCCGCAGGCCGCGGAGGTGAGCAGGATGGACTGGAGCGCCTGGCCCGCGTTGACCCAGGCGGCGGGACTGTCTGCGGGCGTGGTCAGCAGGCAGACCAGCCCGGTGAACCTGGTGGCTGAAATACGAGCCGGGAAGGGCAGGCCCCAGCCGCGGCCCAGCGAGTAGTCGCGGCCAGGGAAATACGGGCTGGTGTGCTCGATGTGAGCCGGGTACGCCGACGGAGAGACGCCGTCCAGCCGGGCGCTGCCAGGTGGCGGCGCCCACGCCGCGAGTTCGCGGACGTATGCGCTGTCCAGACGCTCGACGCGGTCGGCCATCTCGGTAATGGCGGCAAGGGCCGCCCTGGCCTGATCGGTGATGGCCACGCGCAGCGCAGCGTCGTAGCGGGCCGCGTCTGCCCGCAGGGCTTCGATGAGGCCTGCTGGCGGCGGCACCGGCTCGAAGCCGCCCCGGTGCGTCCGCCGGCGCGTCACCTGGCTGAGCAGCCGCTCTTCCCGTGCCGCCACCGGGGCCCGCCGGCGCCACCGCAGCCGGGCGACCAGCAGCGGGTCGCCGGGATCGGGCAGCACGCGCGTCTCGGGTATGTACCCGAGCGACCGCAATGCGAGCTTCGCGGTGAACAGCGCCGCCCCGCAGCTGATCATCATCTCGCGACCACCCGGATCGGCCACGGCCAGTTGCCGGCCGGCGTCGGCCCGCAGGGTGATCTCGGTGTTCTCGGCGGTGTAGAGCCACGGCTGAGTGTTGTGAACTGACGGAGCCCACACCGCAGTGGCCACAACGTAGGCAGTCACCTCGTCTGCCGTGTGCAGCGGCCGCAGTTCGGGATCGACGGTGATGTTCATGGCGTCTCCCGCTGTCCTGCTGACAGTGGCTTTACGCCAACTCAATGCTCATGGCCGGCCGCAGTGCAGGTACCGAGGTCCGTAAGCGGAAGGACTTGTGTCCCGCGCCGGTGCCGAACCGCCGCTCCGGCCAGCACGCACCGGCCAGCACGCACCGGCCAGCTAGGGTCGGGCTCGTACACGACGAGGCACGAGGTGGCATGCGATGGCGATCACGCTCACCCAGATCCGCGCCTTCCTGGCCGTGCGCAGCACCGGCAGCGTCCACGCCGCGGCGGGCCACTTGCTGGTCAGTCAGCCGTCGGTGTCGGCCGCGGTCGCTGCGCTTGCCAGCGAGCTGGACGCCCCTTTGTTCGAGCGGCATGGCCGCGGCGTCAGGCTGACTCCTTCGGGCGAGGCGTTCGCCCCGTACGCTGCCGAAGTGCTGGGCCTGCTCGAGCAGGGCAGGAACGCGGCCCAGGAGGCAGCGCACCCGGAGCGGTCCAAGATCCGTCTCGTCGCCGTGAATACGGCCGGTGAGTACCTGGTACCGCCGCTGATCCAGGCCTACCGGCGGGAGCATCCTGAGGTCAGCATCCTGCTCGAGGTGGGCAACAGGGCCACAGTGTTCGAGCGGCTCGAGGCACGACGCGCCGATATAGGCATCGGCGGCAGGCCTCCTGGCCGCAGGCTGATCGGTTACCCGTTCGTCGGGAACGACCTGCTGGTCGTGGGCAAGCAGGCGCCCGCCGACCTGGCACATACCCCCTGGCTGTTGCGGGAGGAAGGCTCTGGCACCCGGCTGGCCACCGAACGGTTGCTGGCTGATCTGGGCATGAGCGGCGGCGGCGACTTCACCCCGGAACTGCTCACGCTCGGCTCGAATGGCGCTGTCAAGCAGGGCCTGGCGGTCGGTCTCGGGGTAACGCTCATCTCCCGGTTCGCCGTCGCGCGTGAATTGCGCGAGGGAACGCTCACGGCGATCAGCGTTCCGGGCACGCCCCTGAGCCGGCCGTGGCATGTGCTCTTCCCGCAAGCCAGCCTGCGGCGGCCCGCGGCGCGAGCATTCGGCGACTTCCTCCGGTCCGCGCCATGCCGCACAATCATAGAGAATCTGCTATGAGTCATTGACAAATTTGTCCTTTTCCTAATGACTTAATCCGCCTACCCTCGAGGCATGTTCGAAGCAGGAGTGCGGCAATACCGCGAGATCTACTGGACTCCCGGCTACCAGCCACGGGAGACAGACGTCCTGGCTGCCTTCCGGATAGTCCCGCAGCCGGAAGTCAGCCCGGAGGAGGCGGCCGCAGCGGTGGCGGCCGAGTCATCTACGGCTACGTGGACGTCGGTCTGGACCGACTGGCTCACCACGCTGGAGCGTTACCAGGCGCACGCTTACCGCCTGGAGCCGGTACCGGGCCGGCCGGATCAGCATCTGGCGTATATCGCCTATCCCCTCGAACTGTTCGAGGAGGGCTCCGTGACGAGCATGATGGCCTCGATCACGGGCAACGTGTTCGGCTTCAAGGCCATTCGCGCTCTCCGCCTGGAGGACCTCCGCATCCCTGTGGCACTGGTCACGACATTCCAGGGTCCGCCGGCCGGCATCCAGGTCGAGCGCGACAGGCTGAACAAATATGGCCGCCCGCTGCTGGGAGCCACACTGAAGCCGAAGCTCGGCCTATCGCCGAGGAACTACGGCCGCGCCTGTTTCGAGTTGCTCGCCGGAGGTCTCGACTTCACCAAGGATGACGAGAACATCACCTCGCAGCCGTTCATGCGCTGGCGCGATCGTTACCAGTTCGTCATGGAGGCGGTGCGCAAGGCTGAGCAGGATACCGGCGAGCGGAAGGGCCACTACCTGAACGTGACCGCGCCGGACTGCGAGCAGATGCTCGAACGCGCCGAGTTCGCGCGCGACCTTGGGTCGCCGATCATCATGCACGATTATCTGGTCGGCGGCTTCTCGGCGCACACCACGCTGGCGCGCTGGTGCCGCCGCAACGGGATGCTGCTGCACGTGCACCGAGCCCTGCACGCGGTCGTTGACCGGCAAAAGGACCATGGCATCCACTTCCGCGTGCTCGCCAAGTGGCTGCGCCTGGCCGGCGGCGATCATCTGCATACCGGCACCGTGGTCGGCAAGCTCGAAGGAGACCGCGCTACGACGCTCGGCGTGATCGACTTGCTACGCGAGAACTACGTGGCCGCCGACCGGAGCCGCGGCCTCTATTTCGACCAGGACTGGGCATCGCTGCCGACCGTGCTGCCGGCGGCATCGGGCGGCATCCACGTCTGGCACATGCCCGCTCTTGTCGAGATTTTCGGTGACGACGCGGTGTTCCAGTTTGGCGGCGGCTCGGCCGGCCACCCGCAGGGCAGCCGGGCGGGTGCCACGGCGAACCGGGTCGCGCTGGAAGCGTGCGTTCAGGCACGGAACCAGGGCCGCGACCTGGCCGCCGAAGGCCCGCACATCCTGAAGCAGGCCGCCGGGCACTCGCCCGAGCTGGCCGCCGCCCTCGACACGTGGCGCGAGGTCAGGTTCGACTTCGAAACCATCGACACCCTGGATGTGATGCAGTGATGATGCTGGAGACGTTCTCCTTTCTGCCGGAAATGTCTGCCGACGAGCTCGCGGAGCAGGTTCGCTTCATCATGTCCAGGCGTTTGGTCGTTGGCATCGAGTACTCGGCCAGGCCCGACCCTTACGATCATTACTGGACCATGTGGAAGCTGCCGCTGTTCGGCACCGCCGACCCGGCCGCGGTGCTCGCGGAGCTCGAGTCGTGCCGACGGGCACACCCCGAGGCGTATATCAAGATCAACGGTTACGACCGGGCCCGCCAGGGCCAGGTCGTGTCGTTCGTCGCGGTCAGACCTGAACAGGGGAGCACCTGATGCCGCGGCCCATCCTGCTCAGCATCGCCGGCGATTCTGGCTCAGGTAAGACGACGATCACCCGCGGCGTCGTCCGCGTGCTCGGCGACGATAAGGTCACCCACTTCTGCGCCGACGATTACCACCGATACGACCGGAGGCAGCGGGCCGAGCGGGGGATCACCCCGCTCGACCCCGAGTGCAACTACCTGGACGTCCTGACCAACGACCTCAGGCATCTGCGGCAGAACGAGGCGATCCTGAAACCGGTCTACCTGCACGCCGACGGCACGTTCGGACCGCCTGTCTACCTGGTCCCGGCGCGGTTCGTGGTAGCCGAAGGGCTGCTCGTCAACCACACGGCCGCCCTGCGCGAGATGTTCGACATCCGGGTCTACCTGAACCCGCCCGAGGACCTCAGGCGCCGCTGGAAGGTCTCGCGCGACTGCTCACGGCGGGGATACTCCACCGACCAGGTGCTCAGGGAGCTGGATCGGCGCGAGCGTGACTCGGAGGCCTACATCCGGCCGCAGCGCCACCAGGCCGACATCGTCGTGTCGTTCATGCCCGGCACGTCTGCCGACCCTGATCAGCTCGACGCGCACCTGTTCCTGCGTGACACGCTGCCGCACCCGGACCTGACCGGCGTGGTGGGCACGAGTGACGATGACCTTACGCTCACCGACCACGAAAACGAGCTCGAGCTCCGGATTCGCGGCACGATTTCCCCTGAGCGAGGGCTCGAGCTGGAGGAGGCGATCTGGGACAGGATGCACTTCGCCAGCCACCTGCGGACCCAGCGGCTCGGCGAGTTCACCGTCGGATCGGACCTGCACCGATCCGATGCGCTGGCGCTCACCCAGCTGCTGCTGCTCTATCACCTGGTCACCGCGAGGGCCGTCATTGCGCTCGGCGGCCAGAGCGCCAGGGCCGCCGGCCTGCCGGCCGAGCCGCCCGCGGTTCCGCACTGCCGGCGGCCAGCGGCTGAGGCTAAGGGCCGACTTGCGGAGAGCCGAGGTGGCGGACGAACCAGTCTCTGGCCAGCGCTGCGGCCGTAGCCAGCGTGCCTGGCTCCTCGAACAAGTGGGTCGCACCGGGCACGATCGCGAGTTTGTTCTCGCACCGCAGTTGCGCCTGCGCATCGCGGTTAAGTCCAAGGACGAGGTCGTCCAGTTCCCCAACAATGAGGAGCGTCGGCGCCATGACGGCCGCGAGTCGCGGCCGGGCAAGATCCGGTCGGCCACCGCGCGACACGACGGCCCCGATCCCCGCGCCGGGCTCGGCGGCAGCCCACAGCGCGGCTGCCGCACCGGTGCTGGCGCCAAAGTAGCCGAGGGCAGCGCGGCTCGCGGTTGGCTGTGAGCGCAGCCACCTGGTGACATCGGTGAGCCGCCGGGCGAGCAGCCCGATGTCGAAGACGTTGGCGCGGTCCGCATCCTCGTCCCTGGTGAGCAGGTCGAACAGCAGGGTGCCGAGGCCCGCCTGGTTCAGGACCGTGGCGACGTAGCGGTTGCGAGGGCTGTGCCGACTGCTGCCGCTTCCATGCGCGAACAGCACGATTCCCTGAGCTTTCCGCGGAACGGTCAGGTAGCCAGCCAGCCGCACCGGCCCGGCGGTCGGTTGCACTTCCACGCCCTGATCGGGCGGATCATTTTCTGCGACCGCCGCAAGGCCGTTCCCCGTAGGTGCTGTCCCTTCGGCCGTCGCCAGGTCCAGGCACGCGATCACCTCCTCGTCAGTGGTCGGGAAGAAGTCCTCGTAAAACTGGCCGATCGCATGGAAATTTGCTGGCGTCTCGACGCAGACGCACTCGTCCGCGTCAGCCCCGATCCTCGCCTCCCAGCCCGGTGGTGCGACCGGGACGGCGAGGACGACCTGCTCCGCCCCGTGCGCCCTGGCAATCTGGCAGGCGGCCCGCGCAGTCGATCCGGTGGCTACGCCGTCATCGACCACGATCGCGACCCGCCCGGTCAGCTGCTCGCGCGGACGGTAACTTCTGTACCGGGCAGCGCGCGCGGTCACGGCGGCTTGCTCGCGCGCTTCGGCGGCGGCGAACTCCTCCGGTTTGACGGCACTAGCCCGGATCACATGATGCTCGGTAACCCGCACCCCGTCCTCGCCAACCGCTCCCATCGCTAGCTCGGGCTGGAACGGCACGCCGATCTTGCGCACAACAATCACATCCAGCGGTGCGCCGAGCGCGCGAGCAACCTGCGCGGCAACCGGAACTCCGCCGCACGGCAAACCCAAGACGACGACAGGCTGACCGCGCAAGGTTTCCAGCCGCTTGGCGAGCTGCCGACCCGCGTCATCGCGATTAGCGAACACCACGATCCCTCCCCAGCCCCCGCAACCGGCCGCGCCCGGCAACCCCGCCCCGTCGGCCCGCTCCCGCCTGCGGCTGCCGCGTCTTCACGCGCCGCGAGCACGCGCTCGCCGCAAACCTCATTGGCTGGGCGAGTTGCCTTGCACTCAGGCCGCACGTCACTCGGATGCCTCGGTCGGCGTCAGCAGGCCATAGCTGCCGTCGTAGCGGTGGTAGAGGACACTCCCGCGGCCAGTTGTCTTGTCACCATAAAAGACGAATTGCTCCCCGAGCGACTCCAGCCGGATGATCGCCTCGGCCTCAGTCAGGATAGGTGGCGCCTGCATGCCGACGGTCGTCGAGTCCGGCCTGGCGTTCGGTTCCGGCTCGCCGGCCTCCGGCGGCCGGGTGCGGGCCACACGGCAGCCATCGACGGTCTGGTAGATCACGCTGTCCAGGCCGGTCTCTGAGTCCACGAACAGAAGGAAGTCGTAGTCGAGCGCCTCCATCTCAGCCCTGGCCTCCTCGGTCGTACGGGCGGAAGCGACGCCGGCGTGACGGATTACCGCTGGCTGCTCTTCAGGTCCGGGGAACCAGTGGGCCTGGTAGGTGACATGGTCCTGGTGCCGCAGTCCGCCAGGCTTCGCGGCCGTGCTGGCGAGGCGCCTCACCATCCAGGCCCGGTCGGCGCGGTCTAGTCGGACTCGGAGCCGCTGCACGAGATGGTCTACGGCCTCGCGCATCGTCCGGGCGTCAGCCTGAGCTCTAACCGGCCGGCCGTTCACGCTGACCGTGGCCTGCGCGAGCGCGGGTCGCTCCACCGCCGGATCGGCGGCCATCGTCAGCGTGACTCTGGCCGATAGCACCGGCTCCCTGACGCGCCGGAGTACCGAGCTGATCTTTACATTCGCTAGCTTCGGCAATCCCTCGGGGACAGCTCCCGTGGTGTGAACTACCACTGGAGTGGGGTGCGTGCTCGTCATCGCTGGTACCTCCTGTCTCTCAGGCCCCACATGACTCCGGCTGGATCTGCCGCGGCCGGTCAGACCCGCCTGCTACCGCAGCAGGGCGGCCGGGGCGAACTGCGGGTTCCGGATGGAAATGACCTCACCGCCGTCGTGCAAGGTGCACAGCGCCATCTCCTCCAGCAGGTCGGGAACTGCGCGCGAAGCGGCGCCCCAGTCGCAGCACTCCTCGCCGGAGATGCTGAGAACGCCGCATCGCTCGCAGACATACCCCGGCACCATGCCCTGATCTGGGATCAGAAGTTGGCTGACCGCCTCGTCGTTAACCGCTGCCAGGCAGGCGTGGACTCCGAGCGCCGCCCGGCGGTGGGACGAGCCCTTGGTGATGTCCTCGGCGATCTGCTGCTCTCGCTGGTCAGCCCAGTGCGCTAGTGCCGGAGCGGCAAGTTTCCTGGCCTGGGCCACGGTTATGGCGTGCCCGTCGGCGGCGAAGCAGCCCGCATATGCGTCCCTGATCTCCTGCGGCAGTTCCCCGAGCAGGTGCTTTATGCCGTCGACGTGGCCGCCAATGACCAGCGGCTGAAGGCCGCCCTCCCGAGTCGCGCGGCTAAGGATCTTGATCGCTTCGCGGTAATGATGCCGTTCGAGCTCGAGGATGCGCCGTTGCAAGCGATAGGACTCCAGCCCGTACCAGCCGCCGAAGGACTTGCTCGGGACGGTATCGCCTGGCGCGCTGGCCACGGTGTAGACGCTGTCATCAGCCACCGCCAGCAGCCAGGCGTTTCGCCGGTCAATGACCGCGATCCGGTGATCGGGATAGCGCTGCAGCGCGGCGAGCAGCGGTCGGACATGGGGGCGCACCGCCCACACGGCACGCTCGCAGCAGCCGCCAGGTAGCTGCACGACCTCGAGCAGCCCGAGATGCCCGCAAACGAAGACGGCAAGCGTATGGCCCAGCCACTGGCGGCCGTACGCTGCCACGGCGTCGCGGGCAACCTGCTCATCATCGGCCTCCGGTCGGCTCGGCTTACCGCCGGCCGCTTCCTTGACGAGGTTGGTGACCTTGGCCGGGAGTTCGCGCAACTGTGCCGGGTCCAGCGGGATCTGCAGGTACAGGGACAGCACGGATTCGTCGGGGGCCCGGACGCTCAGCAACTTTTCTAGTTCACCGTGAGTGATCATTGTCGGCCTTCCCTTGACGGTTCCAGTTCCCCGCCTGGGAAGCTGACCGGCCAGGGCCGAAAGACCCTGCGAAGGTCCCTAACTTCGGCCCGCGGCGGCCGATGGCGAGCCACCCTGGCCGACCGGAAACTGAAGGATCCGGGGAAGGATCCCGGCGGAACGGAAGCCGCGCCGGCGCTGGTACGCGCTAGCTGACCACCTCTGGCCACGCGGTTGCCAGAGGAAATCCTTTGATGTCGAGCAGCATCGCGCCCTTGGCCATCAGCGCGGCGCGCGATCTCCGGTAGTGATGGCCGCACAGGAGTAGGTCGGCGGGCGGGCGTGCGCTCCCCAGCGGGATGACCGCGATGACGGCCGGCGCGGCGCTGCAACAGCACGCGCGGTCGCAGTAGCGGCGGGTCGGCAGGTGGCGGGCGGCGAGCTCAGCCTGGGCCGGCAGGTCTGGCCGGGATAGCGCGATCCTGCGCGCATAGCCTTGGTAGCTCGGGTGCTCCGTCATCGACATACAGGAACTATCGCGGCGTGCCGCCGCGCCGCAGCAGGGCCTAAGAACCTCGATTCGCCGGGACCAAGGACCCAGTTACCCGTGCGCAGCGCGCCGGAGGTCTGTCCTAACTGAAGCGGTTGCGCACGCCGATCACGCCCTGGACGTGCCGCACTGCGTCGACAATGGCACGCGAGACAGTCTCGCTCTGCGAACTGCCGGATAGCGTAACGATGCCGTCTTTGACCTCGACCTGCAGGTCGCGCGCGGTCGCCGGGGCGACATCGGGGAGCACGGCGTGGGCGACCTCCTGGCGTATGTCCGCGTCGGGTCGGCTGAACACGGCGAGCACGTCTACCCGGCTGATGATGCCAACCAGGTGGCCTGCCGGGTTGACCACCGGCAGCCGCTTCACCTTGCGGTCGTACATGATCCGGGCAGCCTGGGCGACCGGGACGTCGGGACCGACAGTGACAGCGGGCGCGGTCATCAGGTCGGCCGCCGTGAGGCCGGCGGCCTTTTCATCCTCGCGGACGTGTCGCAGCGCGGCGAGCAGGCTGGCGCCCTCCGCCTGCACCGCCTCCTTCACCAGGAGGTCGCCGGCCGAGACGACCCCAATGACCCGGTCACTGGCGTCGAGCACGGGAAACGCGCTGATCCGCCGGCTCCGCAGCATCGCGGCCATGTCCTTGAATGAGGCGTCCTTGCGGACGAACACGACGGATCTGGTCATCACGTCTCGCACCAACGAGTTGATGTCGTCACCTCCCGCAGGTCCGCCAGCCACAAGTTGCCGGCCGCATCGTCGGCCGTGAGTTCTCAGCATACGAACGGCCGGGGCCGATCGGTGTCCGTCGCCCGGCCCGGCCGGCCCAAATGCGCCGGCACGTGGTGCGCGGATAGCCCGGCTTGAGCAGTCGACAGCGGACGACCGTCCAGGCAGTGGTGGATGGGCTCGCTATCGCGGTCGGCAATGATGACTACCTAGCTTCCGAGAGATGTTCAATGGTCGACGTGAGAGGGCAACATCATGCGGATCGCGGTCGCCGGCGCCACCGGCCGGATAGGACGGCTCACCATCAGTGCGCTTGAGGGCGCGGGTCATGAGACCGTGCCCATCAGCAGGAGCGCCGGCGTCGATGTGTACACCGGCGACGGCCTTCCGGAGGCGCTTCGGGGCGCTCTCGCCGTGATCGACGCCACTAACATCCCGTCAGCGGACCGGGCAGAAATCGTCGACTTCTTCGGCACCGCCACGCGCAATTTGCTCGCCGCCGAGGCTCGGGCGGGAGTGCGCCACCATGTCCTGCTGTCCATCGTCGGGCTGGACCATGACCAGCGCGCGCCGCATTACGCGGGCAAGCGCGAGCAGGAACGCCTCGTCGCCGGCGGCCCGGTTCCGTGGTCCATCGTCCGGGCCACCCAGTTCCATGATTTCGCCGCCATGGTGGCCGGCTGGTCCGAGCGGGACGGAGTCGCCACCATCGCCCCGCTCCTCGTGCAGCCGATCGCTCCTGCTGATGTGGCGGCAGTGCTCGCGGAGGTTGCTGTTGCCGCGCCACTCAACGCCCGGCTCGACATCGCGGGCCCGGAAACTCAGGATCTCGTTGACATGGCCAGGCGCACCTTTGCTGCCCGTGGTCAGGACATCACGCTCGTCCCGACCTGGCGGGGTATCTTCGGCCCGGACATGGCCGGCGAAGTCCTGCTGCCTGACGAGTCCGCCCGGCTGACCTCCGGCACGTTCTCGGAGTGGCTCGCAGCAGGGGCCCGCTGATTCAGCCCAGCCTGCTCTGGACCGCAGGGGGCAGTGGGTCAGTGACCGGCAAATCAAAGCCGCGCCTCATGGGGTCGGCTGCTCGTGCCGGGGCCCGGTGGCTATTCGATCGACAGGCGGTGGCCGACTGAGACATGTTTGTCGGGGTTGCCGACAAAGTAGACGGCTGTGATGAGGCCGTCCTTCGACGTCACCGCCATCACCTGCTCGATCGTCTCGCCATCCGCGAGAATGGCACCGGCGTAGCCACCGACGACGGCCGGCCGCGTCGCCAGGTGGTGGTTGCGGCGGGCCACGCTGGTGAGCAGGCGGGCTACCTTGCCGGAACCGACGACGGCGCGGCGAGCGGCCCGGCGTTTGGGACCACCGTCAGTAATGCATACGACTTGCGGCGCCAAGCGGGCGACGACCTCGTTGACGTCGCCCGAGGCCAGCGCGCGGAGCAGGCCGTTGATGAGCTCGCGGTCGGCCGCAGCAGTCTGGTGCGGCTGTTTGTCCGGCCTGAGCCTCCGGCGGGCCCGGCTGGCGATCTGCCGGCATGCCGCCTCGGAGCGTCCCACAGTGGTAGCGATCTCGGCGTAAGGCACGTCGAATACGTCCGCAAGTACGAATACCGCCCGCTCGACTGGTCCGAGTTGGTCGAGCAGCACCAGGAAGCCCAGGGTCAGGGAGTCCGATAGCTCGGCCGCGCTCTCCGGGCTGGGGTCAGTCACGATCGGCTCGGGCAGCCATGGCCCCGGGTAGGTCTCCCTGGCCCTGGCGGCGGAGCGGAGCCGGTCGAGGCAAAGACGGGTGGCCGTGGTGACCAGCCAGGCCTCGGCGTTCGCGATGTGCGCGCCGCCGGCTCGCTGCCAGCGCAGCCAGGTGTCCTGGGCGATGTCGTCGGCGTCGGCGAGGGTGCCGAGCATCCGGTAGGCCAGGCCGCGGATCCGGGGCCTGGCCGCATCGAATGGATCGTGGTTCACGTCGCGGTTGCGATCGGGAAGGCTTGTACGGCGCGGAGAGCGGCGTTTTGCCCGCTAGCCAGGGCAGCGTCGGCGATGAGGCCCGTCGGCCCGAGCCAGTCGCCGGCCAGGTAGACGCCCGGCAGCCCAGTGGCATCGACCGCGGGCCGGCCGGTGAGTCCGCCGCGCGCCGCAATCGGCGCCGCGCCAGCGACGACCATGCGGGCAAGGAATCGGCTGGTCACCACGTCTTCCTTCCGAACGCCGGCTCGCGCCAGGTGCGCTTCGAGGATGGCCCGGTCCGCTTTGGCCTCGGTGGCACCATAACGGACGGCCCCGACGACCGCCTGGCCCGCTGGCGCCTGGCGGGCAGGCGGCGACTGGAGTGTCGCGTACACGGGCGTATCAACGCCGAGGACATAACCAGGGTCGGGCACCCGCCGCAGGCCGGCGTCGAGACAGGCGGCCGTCACTTCGGGACCGAGGTCGCCCCATCCTGGGTCAGCGGGCAGCAGCCCGATGGCCGCCGCCGGGCGGCCGACGGCGATGATCACCGAGTGCGCGACCAGCGGACCGCTGCTCGTGGTTACCTCGACCCGGCCGGCGGCGGATGCGACGCCGGTGACCTTGACCCTGGTGCGCACCTGGCAGAGCGCGCCCAGCCGGGCAATCAGCTGGGCCCAGCCGCCGTCAAGGTACAAAACCCCGCTCGCGGCCAGTTGCAACTGGGCGACTGCGGCATCGGCGCCCAGCGTGCTCAGGTCGGAGGCGTATGTGGTCAGCCGGACCAGCGCGCCGACGACGGCGGCGCCCGCTGGCCCGAAGTCGGCCTCGGCGATCCACTGCGACACCGAGGTGCCGGCTCGCCGTTTCGGCTG
>JASHUE010000313.1:0-3340 GCA_030040195.1 Streptosporangiaceae bacterium
GCTCGAAGTGCGCGTACATCGCCTCCAGCGGCGTGTCAGCCGACCGCCAGTAGCGGCTCCAGTCGTCGGGCATGCATCCATACTCGCGCAGGCCGGGAGCAGGTTGCACCGCACCAGCGTTCAATACCGCCCGCGGGGCGCCGCGGCAGACTGCGAGCATGCGATTCGAGACGAAGATCGCCATTGTCGTGCGAGCGGACCTGGCCGCCTGGCAGAAGCTCAACGTGACCGCGTTCTTGGCCAGCGCCGTGGCCGGCGGCAAGCCCGAGGTCATCGGCGAGCGTTATCAGGACGAAGCGGGCAATGACTACCTGCCCATGTTCCGCCAGCCCGTCCTGGTCTACGGCTCTACCGGGGCGGAACTCGCCACGGTCCACGCGCGGGCGATGGCCCGCCACCTCGACGTCGCCGTCTACATCGAGGCGATGTTCAAGACCGGGAACGACGACGACAACCGGGCGGCGGTGCTGGCCGCCGACGCTGACAGCCTCCCGCTCGTCGGGCTCGCGATCTACGGCCCGCGGAACGCGCTGGACAAGGTGCTGAAGGGCCTCAACCTGCACCCCTGACGAGCCGATCGCGCACGGTATCCCGATCGTCTCGCAGGATGCGGCGACCACCTCGTGCCTACCGTCGAAGTCAGCCGATCGCGGTCAGAGGCCGATCCTGGTGGCCAGCCGCTCGCGGTGCAAGGTGGCGTCGCCGAGGAACAACTCGCTGGCCTTGGCCCGCTTGAAGTACAGGTGTGCGTCGTGCTCCCAGGTGAAGCCGATGCCACCGTGGATCTGGATGTTCTCGGCGGCAACGTGGAAGTACACGTCGGAGGCGTACGCCTTCACCAGCGCGGCGACGACCGGGATCTCGGCGGAGTCCTCGGCCAGTGCGGCAGCGGCGTAGACGACAGCCGAGCGCAGCGACTCGACTTCTAGCAGCAGGTCGGCGCAGCGATGCTTGATCGCCTGAAAGCTGCCGATCGGCCGGCCAAACTGATGCCGGACCTTCGCGTACTCCACCGCCATGTCCAGCGCCCGCTGCGCTCCGCCGAGTTGCTCGGCCGCCTGCGCGATCGCGGCGATGTCAAGGATCCGGCTGAGCAGGGCCTGGCCTGCCCCGTCCGTGCCGATCAGGGTCGCGGGCACGGCGGAGAAGTCCAGCCGGGCGAGCTTACGGGTCTGGTCGAGTGTAGGCAGCGGGGTCCTAGTGAGCCCGTCGGCGTCGGCCGGCACCGCGAACAGGCTCAGCCCTGCGTCTGTCCGGCCGATGACCAGGATGAGGCCAGCGGTGTGACCGTCGAGAACGAAGCTCTTGCGCCCGTCAAGCCGCCAGCTGCCGACGCCGGATGCCGCGCCGGCCGACGCCAGCGTGGCGGTCAGCCGGGTTGCGTCCGGCTCCCACGACCCGTCCTCTTCGGTGAAGGCCAGCGTCGCGATCAGTTCACCCGAGGCGATGCCGGGCAGGTAGGCCTTCTTCGCGGCCTCGTCCCCGCTGGCCAGCAGCGCATTGGCGGCCAGCACGGCGCTGGCGAGGTACGGCCCTCCATACAGCGCCGCGCCGAGTTCCTCCAGCACGATCGCCTGCTCGGTGAACGTGAACCCCGACCCGCCGTACTCCTCGGGGATCGCGATGCCCTGCAAGCCGAGTTGCTGGCCCGCTATCTCCCAGACTGCGGGATCGCCGCCGTCGGCGGCGTCCATGAGCGCGCGCACCGCCGTTATCGGCACCCGGTCGGCCAGGAACCGCCGGACCGATGCGCGCAGTTCCTGCTGCTCAGCGCTGACGCCAAGGATCATCTGCCCGGCTCCGTTCCGTTAGCGGGATAGTGATCGTCGCCATCCGGGCGGGTCACCACCAGGACGTCGAGTGCCTCGATCTGATCACCCCGCACCCACAGCGGGTTGACCTCACAGGCGCGCAGCCCTGGCACCGAGACTGCCACCTCTGCGATGTCGCTGATCACCTTGGCCAGGGCCTCCAGGTCGGCCGGGGCCGAGCCACGCCCTCCGGTCAGCAGGGGCAGGCCGCGGAGTTCGCCGAGCATGCGGCCGACCTCGCCCGGGTCGACCGGCAGCACGCGCAGGCTGACATCGCGCAGCAGCTCGACGAAGATGCCGCCCAGGCCTACGGCCAGGACCGGGCCGAAGCCCGGATCGACGCTCACCCCCGCCAGCACCTCGACCCCGCCGGTGCGCATCGTCGTCACCAGCGCCGAGCCTGAGTCGTCCCCGGCCCGTGCGGCGGCGGCGGTAACCCGCGCGTACGCGGCCCGGATCTCCTGGTCCGAGCGGAGCCCGAGCGCCACGCCCCCGATATCGGACTTGTGGGTGATCCGGTGCGAGTTGATCTTGACTGCGACGGGCCGCCCGACGAGGGACGCGGCCTCTACGGCCTCGTCGGCCGACCGCGCCAGCCGGCCGGGAACCACGGGAACCCCGGCGCCAATGAGCAGTTCCCTGGCCCGAAGCTCGGACCAGAACGTGGCCGCGGGTGCCGCGGACCCGGGCGAGTCTGCCGGCCGATGCCAGGCCGGCAGCAACCGGACGCGGCCACGGCCTTCCTGCCAGCGCAGCGCGTTCCCGAGGGCACGCACCCCGAGTTCCATCCCGCTGATCAGGTGGACACCGTGCGGGTCCAGCAACTGCCGGGTGTATGCGCCGATGTCCACGCAGGTCAGGGTCATCGGTATGGCCGGGATCGGGGCCGTGCGGACTCGCCGGGCGACCCAGTCGATGCGGGACTCCAGGAGCGCCGCCAGCCTCTCATCCGGCAGGCGTGCCTCCGGCACGGTGAAGCCGGTAAAGAGAACGAAGTCGAGCCCGGGATCGGCCAGCGCGGCATCGAGCGCGTGGTCGATCGCGGTCAGCGGAGAAGTGCGGGCGTTGGCCAGTACGTAGCCGGTCACGTCCAGCGGGTTCCTGGCGGCCGCGAACGATGGCAGGTGCGCTGCGATGGCGTCGGTGGTAGCCGGGGCGAACGGCGGTATCTCAATTCCCTGTTCGCTGGCCCGGTCGGCAATGATGTCGCAGGCCCCGCCCGACGCCGTCAGCACGCCCATCCGCCGGCCGCGCGGCACCGGGTGGTAGCCGAGCAGCGACGCGGTCGTCAGCAGTTCCTCGACGCTGTCGACCCGGATGATGTTCAGCTGGCGCAGGGCCGCGTCGACGACTTCGTTGTCGCCGGCGACCGCGCCGGTGTGCGCGAGTGCCGCCTCTTGCCCGGCCTGGCTGGTCCCCACCTTGAGCGCCACGATCGGCTTGCCCGCCTGGTCGGCCCGCTGCGCGGCGGCGCTGAAGGTGGCCGGATCGCCGATCTCCTCGAGGAACAGGCAGATGACCCTGGTCTG
>JASHUE010000314.1:0-5296 GCA_030040195.1 Streptosporangiaceae bacterium
CAGCAGATCGCGCAGCTCACCACGGCCGGCTGTCAGATCGTCCGGGTGGCGGTGCCGTCACAGGACGATGCGGACGCCCTCCCGGAGATCGCCCGTAAGTCGCAGATCCCGGTGATTGCCGACATTCACTTCCAGCCCAAGTACGTCTTCGCCGCCATCGACGCCGGCTGCGCCGCGGTCCGGGTCAACCCAGGCAACATCAAGGCGTTCGACGACAAGGTCGCCGAGATCGCCAAGGCCGCGTCCGAAGCCGGGGTGCCGATCCGGATCGGCGTCAACGCCGGCTCGCTCGACAAGCGGCTGCTGGCCAAGCACGGCAAGGCGACGCCGGAGGCGCTCGTGGAGTCGGCGCTGTGGGAATGTTCGCTGTTCGAGGAGCACGGCTTCACCGATATCAAGATCTCCGTCAAGCACCACGACCCGGTCGTGATGATCAACGCCTACCGCCAGCTTGCCGAGCAGTGTGACTACCCGCTGCACCTCGGAGTCACCGAGGCCGGCCCGGCCTTCCAGGGCACGGTCAAGTCGGCCGTCGCCTTCGGCGCCCTGCTCGCCGAGGGGATAGGCGACACGATCCGGGTATCGCTGTCGGCCCCGCCGGTGGAGGAGGTCAAGGTCGGCATCGCGATCCTGGAGTCGCTCGGGCTGCGCGAGCGCGGCCTGGAGATCGTGTCCTGCCCATCGTGCGGCCGTGCCCAGGTCGACGTGTACACGCTTGCCGACCAGGTAACTGCCGCCCTGGACGGGCTGGACGTGCCCCTGCGGGTGGCCGTGATGGGCTGCGTCGTCAACGGGCCGGGCGAGGCCCGTGAGGCCGACCTCGGGGTTGCCTCGGGCAACGGCAAGGGCCAGATCTTCGTCCGCGGCGAGGTCATCAAGACTGTGCCCGAGTCGCAGATCGTCGAGACGCTGATCGAAGAGGCGATGAAGCTGGCCGAGGCGCAGGAGTCCGCCCAGTAGCGCCGGCGGGCCGTCGGCCGGGCTCGCCAGGCAGGATAGCGGGATGCGCGCAAGGCTGCCCGCCGCCTTCACTGCGGTCCTGATTGTCGTGCTGCTCGCCGTGCTGGCCGGATGCTCGGGCGGGCCGACAGCGTCCCCGGCCATAACCGCGACCAGCGGACGCGCCGGGATCGGCCTCGGTAGCGGTGGCGCGGCGAGCGCGGTAGCGCCGCCCTTGCACTGGCGCACGTGCCCGGCGGAGCTAGACGGCCAGTCGTATTCTGGTCCGCTCCTGTGCGCGATACTGCAGGTGCCGCTGAACTACAACAAGCCGGCCGGCCGCAAGATCAGCCTGGCGCTGTCCGAGCTGCCCGCGACCGCGCCGGCCGGCCAGCAGCAGGGAGTGCTGCTGGTCAACCCGGGCGGGCCCGGCGGCAGCGGCCTGGTCCTGCCGACCGAGGTGGCCGCGGTGCTCAGCCCGTCAGTCGCCGCCGACTACGACATCATCGGCTTCGACACCCGCGGCGTGGGCTCGTCGGTACCCGCCCTGACCTGCGACCCGTCCTTCTTCAGCAAGCCGCGCCCCAGTTACGTGCCGTCCAGCCCGGCCGCCGAGCAGGTCCTGATCGGCCGGGCAAGAACGTACGCTGCCGACTGCGAGAAGCGGTTTGGCTGGCTGCTGCCGTACATGACGTCGGCGGACATCGCCAGGGACATGGACTCGATCCGGATCGCCCTCGGCCAGCGGCAGATCAACTACCTGGGCTACTCCTACGGCACGTATCTCGGCCAGGTGTACGGGACGCTGTTCCCCGGCCGCATCCGGCGGATGGTGCTGGACAGCGTCGTGGATCCCGATGGCGCCTGGTGGGCCGACAACATCATGCAGGACTATGCGTTCCAGGGCAGGATGAACGCGTTCTTCACATGGGTTGCCGCAAACGAGGGCGTCTACCGTCTCGGCAGCAGCGAGGCCGCGGTCGCCGCGACCTGGTCCCGCGCGATGGCGAGCGTGCAGGCACGCCCGATCGCCGGACCGTCAGGCCCGCTTGTCGGGCCGGACGAGCTCAGCGACACCTTCCTGGAGGGCGGCTATGACGAGTCGCTGTGGCCCGGCCTCGCCGCGGCCCTGGCCGCGTTCGTGAACCAGGGCTCGGCCGGCGGACTGGTGTCGCTCTACGAGGCCATCGGAAAGCAGAACGAAAACGAGTTCGCGGTGTACAACGCGGTGGACTGCTCGGATGTGAACTGGCCGCGCAACTGGGCGACGTGGAACGCCGAGAATACGCGGGTCTACGCCAAGGCCCCGTTTGAGACCTGGGGGAATGTCTGGTTCAACGCCGCCTGCGCGTTCTGGCCGGTCAAGGGCCCGGCCACGCCGATGCGCATTCACGGTGCCGGGCTCCCGCCGATCCTGATGCTGCAGGGGACGCTCGATGGCGCCACGCCGTACCAGGGCGCCCTGGTCGCCAGGAAGCTGCTCCCGAGCGCTCGCATGGTGGTGGTCGAGGGCGGCGGCGACCACGGCCAGTCGCTGGCCTCGCCGCCCAATCCCTGCGTGCTCGGGTACCTCAACCGCTATTTGGGGACCGGGGCGCTGCCCGCGGGCAGCGGCCAGGTCAGCGCGACATGCCCGGCCATGCCCGCACCTGCGGCTTAGATACCGCCGGTATAGCCGCTACGCTGGGTATGTGCTACGCACCAGGGCATGGCGGTCAGCGTCGCTCCGCCTGCTGACTGATCACGACCGCGACGAGGTTCTCGCGCTGTGCGACCGTGATCCCGTTACGAACGTCTTTGTCAGTTCGCGGATCCGGGCCGTCGGGATGGAGCCGGCCCGGCTTGGCGGTCAGGTCTGGGGATATGCCGACGGCGGCGGGCAACTCGCGTCGGCGTGTTACTCGGGCGCCAACCTGGTGCCGGTCGAGGCCAGTCAGGCGGCGATAGCCGCCTTCGGGGCGCGGGCGCGCATGCAGGGTCGCCGGTGCTCTTCAATCGTCGGGCCGGCGGGCGCGGTGGGCGAGCTGTGGACGCTGCTCGCATCGCACTGGGGCAGTCCGCGCGAAGTGCGCGCAGTGCAGCCCGTGATGGCAATCTCCGGGATGCCCGAGGCGGATCCCGACCCCCTGGTGCGCCGCGTGCTCCCCGATGAGCTCGACGTGGTGCTGCCGGCCTGCATCGCGATGTTTACCGAGGAGGTCGGCGTGTCGCCGGTCGGCGTCGATGGGGGCGCCGCCTATCGCGGCCGGGTCGCGGAACTCATCAGGGCCGGCCGGTCCTTCGCCCGGATCGAGGGCGGGCGCGTGCTGTTCAAGGCCGAGATTGGCGCGGTGACGCCATTCGCCTGCCAGGTGCAGGGCGTGTGGGTGCCGCCCGAGGAGCGCGGTCGGGGGCTCGCGGCCCGGGGGATGGCAGCGGTCGTGCTGTATGCACTCCGCATTGCCCCGGTAGTCAGCCTCTACGTCAACGACTTCAATGCCCCCGCGCGCGCGGCCTACCGGCGGGTGGGGTTTACGGAGGTCGGCACGTTCATGTCGGTGTTGTTCTGACATGGAGCAGGCGGCCGGGCGACGAGCGGCCTCCGACTACCTGCGGCAATTACTGCTGAAGCCGGGGAATTACCGGCAAGCGTGGGAAAAGCATGTAATCCGGGCCAGGCACGGTTCGATCAATCAGCTCGCCGTGGCCGAGGTGCTGGCCCGGTACTTGTCCGGGCCGCGCAGAGACCAGGGCTCTGGCGTCTTGCCCCGCCAGCTCAAGGACACGGTCTCACGGGCCTTGTCCGGCCGGCTGCTGAGCAGGCAGGTGCTCGCGTTGTTCATCGAGTCCTTCGAGTTCACCGACGACGAGGCTGACCGGCTATGGCGACTGTGGAATGGCTCGGCCACGATCAGTGTGCTGTCCGGCAGCCGAGCGGTGCCGGTGCAGGCCGAGCAGGACCTGCGGCAGGTGCTCGGCCCGCGGCGGCACCAGACGGTCACCATGCACGACCACCTGACGGTCGGTGCGGACGGCCGGATGGCCAAGTCCCGGACCCTGCAGGTGATCGAGGCAACCCAGGCCGGCGTCGACCGGATCCCTTACCTGTACGACACCAGCTCGCTCACCGTGGAAGTCGGGCAGGGGTGCGTGGGGCTGTCCGGCGAACTGCGGCAGATCGGCCCCGACTTGTTCGCCACCGACATCCTGCTGGCCAGGACGCTCGGTCTCGGCGACACGATCACGATGGATTACTCGACGACCTTCCGCTATCCGGGCGACGCCGACGATCCGCACGAGCGGCAGTTCCGCCGCGCGGTCCTGGGGAGGCTGGAGAACTTCGACATGCGGATCGAGTTTCACCCGGATCGGCTCCCGGCCCAGCTGTGGTGGGCAACCTGGGACGGTGTGGACGGCCCCGTGCTAACTCAGGAGCCAGCGACCCTGGACAGCCAGCACGCGGCGCAGCGCTTCATGCGGTCCCTCCAGCGCACGTGCGTCGGTTTCTACTGGGTCTGGTAGCAGCCCGGCGACGGGCTTAATTCAGATGCCGCGGGCACGACCGCCTGCTACGCTCCTATGCCCTTGTGCCAGCCATCCCGCGTTTGCGTCGCCATCCGCTACCGCCGAGGAGATCAGGCATGCCATCGGAAAGCTCGCTGCCCGCGGCTAGTTCCCTCCCCGAGACCGACCCAGGCGCCGACGTGCTCGCCGCCGAACGCGAGCACCTGCGCCAGTCCCGCGACTTCCTGGCCCGGATGCGCTCGGGCGTGCTCTCGCTCAAGGCCATGGGCGGGGACCGCATGTCGCAGGAATACCTCAAGGCGGACCTGTACTGGCGGGCCGAGGCGCTGCGCGACTTGCCCGACACCCCGCTGTTCTTCGGGCGGCTCGACTACCGGGTCGGTGAGCACTTCCACGTCGGCCGGCGGCACGTGCATGACCCGCACGGCACGCCCGTGGTGGTCGACTGGCGGGCACCGGTGTCCCGGCCGTTCTACCGCGCGAGCCAGCAGGACCCGATGGGCCTGGCGCGGCGGCGGCGGTTCGGCTTCGCGGGCGGCGAACTGACCGCCTTCGAGGACGAAGACTTCGGCTTGCCCGGCGCGGGAGCCCCCAGCCCGGCACCGGCGAGCCGCATCCTGATCGAGGAGATCGAGCGGCCGCGCTCTGGTCCGATGCGGGACATTGTCGCGACCATCCAGCCTGAGCAGGACGACATCGTCCGGGCCGACGTCGAGCGAACCCTCTGCGTGCAAGGCGCACCAGGAACAGGGAAGACAGCGGTCGGCCTGCACCGGGTGGCCTATCTGCTGTATGCCCACGCGTCACGGCTGAGCCGAGGCGGCGTCCTGGTCGTCGGCCCGAGCGCCACGTT
>JASHUE010000315.1:0-3545 GCA_030040195.1 Streptosporangiaceae bacterium
CCCACGACATCCAGCGAATGAACGACCTTCTGCTGCAGCTACGGGATAAGGGCAACACCGTGCTGGTCGTGGAGCACAAGCCCGAGACGATCGCGATCGCCGACCACGTCGTCGACCTCGGCCCGGGCGCCGGCGCGGCGGGCGGCGCCGTCTGCTTCGAGGGCACCCTCGAGGGGCTGCGGGCAAGCGATACGGTCACCGGCCGCCATCTCGGCGACCGGGCCGCCCTGAAGGAGCAGCTGCGGACTCCCATCGGCATGCTCGAGGTCCGCGGCGCCAGCACCAATAACCTGCGCGACGTGGACGTCGACATCCCGCTCGGGGTGCTTGTCGTCATCACCGGGGTGGCCGGCTCCGGCAAGAGCTCGCTGGTGCACGGCTCGATCCCCGCGGGCGCGGGCGTGGTCTCGGTCGACCAGCGGCCGATCCGAGGCTCGCGCCGGAGCAACCCGGCGACTTACACCGGACTACTCGACCCGATCCGCAGCGCGTTCGCGAAGGCCAACGGCGTGAAGCCGGCGCTGTTCAGCGCGAACTCCGAGGGTGCCTGCCCTGGCTGCAATGGCGTCGGCGTCATCTACACCGACCTGGCGACGATGGCCGGCGTCGCCACTACCTGCGAGGAGTGCGAGGGCAAGCGGTTTGGCGCATCGGTGCTGAATTACCGCCTCGGCGGCCGCGACATCAGCGAGGTACTCGCGATGCCGGTGACGGAGGCGGAGGAGTTCTTCGCCGCCGGGGAAGCGCGCACGCCCGCCGCGCATGCCATCCTCAGCCGGCTCGCCGAAGTGGGGCTCGGTTACCTGAGCCTCGGTCAGCCGCTCACGACGCTGTCCGGCGGCGAGCGGCAGCGGCTGAAGCTGGCCACCCACATGGCCGACAAGGGCGGTATCTACGTCCTCGACGAGCCGACCACCGGCCTCCATCTCGCCGACGTCAGGCAGTTGCTCGGTCTGCTCGACCGCCTAGTCGACTCGGCCAAGTCGGTCATCGTGATCGCTCATCACCAGGCGGTCATGGCCCACGCCGACTGGATCATCGACCTCGGCCCAGGTGCGGGCCATGATGGCGGCCGGATCGTCTTCGAGGGCACGCCCGCCGATCTGATCGCCGCCCGCTCTACCATCACCGGCGAGCACCTGGCGGCCTACGTCGGCACCTGACCGACGGTCACGTGGCGCGCCCGGCCGAGGGGTCGATGCCCTCATCCCCTCCGGGCCGCTCGCGCGAGGCGGCTCACGCCGGGACGGACCCGGCTTCGTTCCCCCCTGAAAACTGTCCGGTCACTCGTCCCGCGACGGCACTAGACCCGGAGCCGTCAGCTGCCCGGCAGGTCGAGCTCCCAGGAGCGGTATACGCCGCAGACCTTGTAGCCGAGTTCGGCGTTGATCCGTGTCATGTGGACGTTGGACTGGGCGTTGCCGGTCAGGATGTGGCGAAGGCCCGGCTCGTGCCGAATCACCAGGTCCAGCATGGCGATCTTGACGAGCAGCCCCAGCCGGTGGCCCCTGTCCTGCGGGCGGACGACCGTGATGCCCTGACTGGCCCAGCCAGGCATGGCCGGGTCGGCGCTGAGCTGGGTGATCGCGGCAAACTCGTCGGTGCCTGGCCGGCGGGCGGCCACGGAGTACAGGTGCAGGCCCCGTTCGGCGGCTGACTGATCTGTTGCCATGATCCGGTCGACGTCCCACATGTCTGGCTCGCGTCCGGCATCCCGCGGCGCGTCGGACATCGCCGTTCCGACCCGCGCGACTTGCTCAAGGTGCTCGGCCGGGCTGGGTCCGCGCCACGAGATGAGCTCATAACCCACGGCGCCTCGCGAGGCGGCGGCCCGCAGTCCTGCTACCCGGCCGGGCAGGTCCTGGCCGATCTCCTGGATGCTGATCAGCTCGGCGAGGCCGGTGCGCGCGCCCACCGCCGCGGCGAAGCAGCCGCCCGGTGAGCCATCGCGCACCTTCGTCCGGGTGAGGTCGGTGCTGGCGACCAGGACCCGGCCTGCCTGCCTGGCGCGATCTCGGCAGTGCTCGAGTAGTGCGGTGCCGATCCCGGCGCGCCGCCTGGCGGGACTGACGAACAGCCCGGCAAAGGCCACGCCGAGGTTGTCGCGGTCCGGCAGCACCAGCTGATAGAAGGCGACGGGATCGCCGGAGTCGTCGCTGGCAAGCCAGGCTTGCTGCGGGCGGCCGCCGAGTTGCCACCAGTGGCTGAAACCCTCCAATGACTGTGGCGGCAGGCAGGGATGGTCGACAGGCCGCGCCTCTTCCATGATCCGGTAGCACGCGCGCATGCTGTCCGCGTCTGCTAGCGGCTCGAACTGATCAAGGCGCACCCGGTCAGCTAACAGTGCCGACCTGCCCGGGTCAATCGCATATTCGCCGCCGACGCGGATAGCCGTGGCGCGCTCCCGGCCGTCGAGTTCGCTGACCAGAGTCATGAGCTGCGCAGCGCCGACTACTCCCCGCTGAGAGCGCGTGCTGAGCCCGGTGACGAGCGCGGCGGGGCCGGGCGCGGTCCCGTTTTCGGACCGCACTCGTGGGTATCAGCAGCTTCACCGAGAGTTGTTTCCCGTGGTGCTGAGGGTGCGGTACTCGCCGCTCATGGCGGCGGTAGCGAGAGATCACTGGAAATACTCAAAATCCTGCCGCTGCCTCAGTCACTGCTGGCGCACGGGGTGAACGACATAGGGGGAACAGTGCCACCAAGGACATCCAGCGCTGCTACTCGGCCAACAGCGAGATCCGCCACTCGCTCGCCACGCAGCCCGCGGACAACGGCCAAGAGAACGGTCAGCGGGAACGGCCGCGCCCGTCGCGCCGTCTCCAGCCAGCCGTGGCTGCACCAGCGCGGGGTAGAAGTGCAGAAATTCGGAACGGTTCGGCAATTCCCGCTGGGCCTGTCGTACGACGCGCGGATGTACTCGTGTGAGCGCCTCAACCAGGTCCTTGCGGATACGCAGATTCTGTATGCCCTCTACAAGAAGCACCACTGGCTGATGCGGGGGCCGACCTTCTACCAGCTGCATCTCCTGCTGGACAAGCACGCCGGCGAGCAACTCGAGCTGGTGGACATGATCGCGGAGCGGGTGCAGACCCTGGGCGGCGTGGCTGTCGGCGATCCGCGACACGTCGCGGAGATCACGAGGATCCCGCGCCCGCCGAACGGAGCCGAGGAGGTACCGGCGATGCTCTCGCGGCTGCTCGAAGCGCACGAGACGATCTTGATCGACGCGCATGACGCCGCGGCCAAGACGATGGAGATGGGCGACGACGGAACCAACGACCTGCTGGTTTCCGACGTGATCAGGACCGGAGAGCTGGAGGCCTGGTTCCTCGCCGAGCACCTGGTGGACACTCCGCTGGTTCACGCCTGACCTTCGGGGCTTTCGGCCCGAGCCTGATGAAGGGGCGTTCATTGTGGTTCACCGCGCACCGTCTCGCGCATCCCGAGCGACCACCGACCAGGAAGCGCTGTGAACGTCTGCTTCCTGGCCGATGTCTGGTCCGTCATTGATCGATCGCCGGCACTACCGACGGACGTCACCATTC
>JASHUE010000316.1:0-8458 GCA_030040195.1 Streptosporangiaceae bacterium
TGCATCGGGTCGAGTAGCCGCGACATGAGCGCCAGCCGCTCGCGTTCGCCTTCCTGGTGATGATCCAGGACGTACTCCGACACGATCCTCCAGCCAGCAGGGGTGCCGCGAGTTAGACCGGCTCGCGCCAGAGCTTGATGGTGCCGATGATGAGCACGACCAGCGCGGGCAGGAAGAACACCGCATATTGCAGGCCGGACTGGCCGATCGCGCCGATCGTGCCGGCGAGGAGCACCGCTATCCCGGCGACGCCGGCCAGCCTGGCGATGCGCGCAGGAGCCCACGCCGCAGCCGCGGCCAGCAGCACCGGCGCGATGGCGAGCAACAGCGGGTCCCACGTCGCGGGAACTGGATCCGACGAGCGCGTAAGTGAGGAGATGGCGAGGAGCTGAGCCGCGCCCGCTAGGAGCAGGGCACCTCGCCGCCACGGCCAACTCGGGACCGTCGAACGCTTTGCCACCCGTGGAGAAATGATCAGAGGGGACGTGCTCTCACTGGGCACAGTAGGCTGCGTCGTCATCGCGACTCCTGGATACCTGCGCGGATATGACGCCGACCAGGCTTCCCGGCTCACCTATTTGTGATCTTAGACTTCGACCGTCCGGCTGCCAATAGCGGCCCGGCCAGGTGCTGCTTCTGGTGCAGCGGTGGCCTTCATGCGGCGCCATTCCCCTCGTATCACCTGAATTTGTAAAATCCGCGGCAACCGGGAGATCATGGCCAGGCAAGCCCGGCAGCGATGGGGCCCGGCCCGACTATGCCGGCCGTTAGCTCGTCGCTGACAGCGCGGACGGCGAGGCTGCTCGCGGTCAGCGGCGGTCTGTCAGCGACGGCCCCGCCGAGCCCGGTGTGACCAGGCCCGACTCGTAGGCGACCACGACGGCCTGCGTCCTGTCGCGCAGCCTGAGCTTGTGCAGCACCCGGCTGACGTGCGTCTTGACCGTCTCCTCGGTAACGACGAGCCGGTCGGCAATCTCGGGATTGGACAGCCCCTCGGCGAGCAGCCGGAGCACCTCGGTCTCGCGTGGCGTGAGGTCGGCGAGGACCGGAGCCGCCAGCATCGCCCGCTGCGGCCGGAGCCGGGCGAACTCGCCAATGAGCCGGCGGGTGATGGCGGGCGCCAGCAGCGCCTCTCCGGACGCAACCACCCGGACCGCGTCGAAGAGCCGTTCGGCCGTGACGTCCTTGAGCAGGAAGCCACTGGCTCCGGCGCGCAGCGCTTCGTAGACATACTCGTCGAGGTCAAAAGTGGTCAGGATAATGACCCGGGGGCACGGCTCGCCGCCCGCGCACAGCTGCCGAGTGGCCTCGATCCCGTTGGTGCCCGGCATCCGGACGTCCATCAGGACGACGTCGGGGCGCAGCTCACGGCACAGCCGCACCGCCTCCGCGCCGTCTGAGGCAGTGCCGAGCACCGTGAAGTCCGGCTGAGTATCGAGCAGCGCGGCGAATCCGGCGCGGACCACCTGATGGTCATCCGCCACCACGACACTCACCGCCTCCCCTGGCTCGCTCACGCTACGTACTCCTCGGGTTTGGCCGGCAGCGTCGCCTGCACGAGGAAGCCACCACCCGGAGCGGCGCCCGCGCTCAGCTCGCCGCCAACGGCCGCCGCCCGCTCGCGCATGCCAAGCAGGCCATGTCCCGATCCCGCCCGGTCCCCGACCGCCGGGAACGGGCCGGGTCCGTTGTCACGGACCCGCAGGTGCAGAGCCTCGTCGGTGAACTGGAGTTCCACGTCCACGGCCGCGCCCGGCGCGTGCCGCCTGGCGTTTGTGAGAGCCTCCTGCACGATGCGGTACGCGGCGAGTTCGACGCCGGGGTCCAGGGCGGTGAGCCAGCCGGAGACGATCAGCCGGGCGCTGATTCCCGACGCGTCCCTGGCCTCGTCGAGCAGCTCGTTGAGCTGGGCCAGGCCGGGCTGCGGCTGGAGGTCCGCGCGGTCGGGCTCGTCGGTGTCTTCACGGAGCACCCCGAGCAGCCGTCGCATCTCGGTCAGCGCCGCCCTGGCCGTATCGCCGATCGCCAGCAGCCGCTGCGCCCCGGCGGCCGGCATGCCCGGCGTCGCCAGCCTGGCCGTCTCGGCCTGGACGGCGATCATCGAGATATGGTGCGCGACGACGTCGTGCAGCTCGCGGGAAATGCGGGCCCGCTCGCCGCGGGCGGTGTGCTCGAGCAGGGTGTCGGCTATGGCCTCGCGGGCAGCGGAGTGCTGCCTGGCCAGGCTGCGGGACTGGCGGGCAGCTCCGGCACACGCCACCGCAGGGCCGAGCGAGGCCGCCACGATCGCCAGGACGACCTGCGCGGGGGCTGGCCACGGCGGCGAGGCCGCGGCCGGCTGCTGCACGGCGACGACCAGCCCGAGTATGAGGAACGGCACGGCGAGGACCGCGGCCAGCAACTGCGGGCCGCGACGGCCGAGCCGGTACATCATGATCACCTGCGCCGCGAGGCCGGCCACCGTGAGGACGTGAAAGGCCGCGAGCGACAGCAGGTTGGCGGCGCAGATCGCGAGGCCCGCGCCGACAGGCTGATCCCAGCCGAACCCGAGCGGGAGCGTAGCGACCAGGCTCGGCACGATCAGTATCACGCTGGCCAGCAGCCCACCTGTGTGCGCCAGGGTGCCGCCGGCGGTCAGCGCCGCCCAGACCGCCTGAGCCACGGCCAGGATGGCCAGGACCGCAGCGGCCGCGACCGGTGACGGCGGGTTAGCGCCGACGCGCCGGGCGGTCGCGGCGCAGCCGTTCAGCCAGTCCGCTCCGGGTCGCATATCTCATTGTGACCGGGATCTGGCGCCGGGGCGTCCCCCGTGACATTCAGCTTGCGGTCCCCCGTGCGAGGGATGCTGGCGGTCCCTGGGCGAACCGAGGCCAGCGTGACTGGCTGCGCTGCGTCCGCAGGCAGATCACGGCGACGCTCGCTGCTGGCGCCCCGGCGCCGCCCAGCGGCGCCCGGACGGGCTCGGAGTCGTAGCGTAAGAGCCGTGACAGCCGCGCTGAGTTCTGCTGACCGGTGTGCGCCAGTTCGCGCTGGTGATCGTGATTCCTGCATGCTTGTCCGAGCGAACCGTGATTGAGGAGCTCGCCCGCGATCGCCTCGGATTCGCGCAGCTTCGTCCGGGCCAACTGCGCGCGGTCCAGGCGCTCGCCGGTGACCGTGACGTGCTTGCCGTGCTGCCCACCGGCGGCGGGAAATCGGCAATCTATGAGCTGGCCGGGATGTTGCGGGCAGGACCGACGATCGTGGTATCGCCTCTCATTGCGCTGCAGGATGATCAACTCGCGCACTTGCGCGCGAGCGGCCTGTCGGCGATCGTCCTCAACTCGCAGCAGTCGGCCGGCATGCACGCCGCGGCGCTGCTCGCCTCGTGCGACTCGAATACGTTCGTCTTCCTGGCCCCGGAGCAGCTGGCCATTCCGGAGACCCGGGAGACGCTCACGCGCGCACGACCGGGCCTCTTTGCCGTAGACGAAGCGCACCTGATCAGCCAGTGGGGTCACGATTTCAGGCCCGACTACATGATGCTCGGCGCGCAGAGCGAGGCGGTAGGCGCGCCGGTCCGCCTGGCCCTGACAGCAACCGCCGCGCCGCCGGTACGCACGGAAATCATCCGGCGGCTCGGCCTGCGTAATCCGGAGGTCGTGATCGGCGACTTCGACCGGCCGCACCTCCACCTGTCAGCCCAGCACGTTTTCACCGTCGCCGACAAGGAGCGCGAACTCGTCCGCGCCGCCGCGGGTCTGCAAGGTCCTGGGATTGTCTATGCCGCGACGCATGCCAGCGCGCAGCAGGCGCACGACGCACTGGCGTCCGCAGGTCAGCAGGTGCGGCTCTATCACGCCGCCCTCGGCGGCCGGGAGCGGCACGACGCGATGACGGCGTTCCTGGACGGGTCGGCCCGCATCATGACCGCCACGGTCGCGTTCGGAATGGGGATCGACAAGGCCGACGTCCGGTGGCTTGTGCACTATGACCCGCCGCCCTCGCTCGACTCGTACTACCAGGAGATCGGACGGGCCGGCCGGGACGGCGCGCCATCGCAGGTGCGACTGCTCTACCGGTATGAGGACTTCGACACGGCACGTCACCTGATCGAGCGGGGAATACCCGGCGGCACGGTGGCACGCGTAGCGGCTGCCTTGGCCGTCGGCGAGCCGATCGAGCACGGCAGGCGAGAGCAGACCGCTGCTCTGAGTCGGCTGGCCGACCTGGGCGCGGCAACCTGGCAGGTCGACGGTAACGTCAGCTGGTCGGGCCGGATGAGCGTCGAGGCGGCGCTCACGGCATCGGAGGCGGAAACAGACCGCGAGCGGGAGATCGAACGCACGCGACTCACGATGATGCGGCGCTACGCGGATCACACCGGGTGCCGGCGTTCGTTCCTGCTCAGCTACTTCGGGCAGGACTACCCCGGCCCCTGCGGGAACTGCGACAACGACGCCACGCTCGCTGACTCATCGCGAGCGGACGTGCCGTTCGCCGTGGGCGCGCGCGTCGTGAGCGAGCGGTGGGGCAACGGCTCGGTGCAGCGCTACGACGGGGACCACGTGACGGTCCTGTTCGACGAGCATGGCTACCGCGAGCTTTATGTCCCCGCCGTACTCGACCGCGGCCTTCTGCGGCCCGCCTAGCGCGAGCTCCGTCACCCGCAGGCGAGCGCGCGTTCCATCTCATCGGCGAGGCGCGGATTGTGGTAGGCGCCCGGCGCCCGAAGCGCTTGGATTACCCGCCGCTGGGTCTCGGGGTCCTTGTCCTGGCTCATCTTGTCCTTGCAGTCGAAGCGCGTGATCGGCAGCCTGATGCCGACCGTGCCTCTGGCCACCGGGGCTGCCCACTCGAGGTCGAGCAGCATCGGATGCTCGACGCGGCCCTCGAAATGCTGCACCAGCCGCGCCAGGGTGCGGAGGTTGGTCTTCTGGTCAAGGATCTCGGGAACCCCGTAGCAGTGGGCTGTGATGAAGTTCCAGGTCGGCGCGCGGGTCGCTCCGGGCGCGTACCAGCTTGGGGAGATGTACCCGTGCACGCCCTGGACGATGAGCATGATCTCGCGTTCTCCAAAGCCGTGGAGCTGGTCATCGGGCCGGCCCACGTGCGTGAACACGGCCAGCCCGTCGCAGTCCTCGTCAAGCAACACGGGATAATGGGAGGCCACGAGCCCGTCGCCGTGGCAGCTGACCAGGATGCCCCAAGGGTTCTCCCTGATCAGCTTCCGGACGACCTCGGGATCATCGACGAAGTGATGCGGGTTATGGCGCACGAGCGTCTCCTCTGGATCGAAGACGCCCTTTCAGCGGTCCGGGGAGCCGAGCGTGGCGGAAGTCATCCGTTGCAGCGTCCCTCGCGCTCGCTGCCTAGGGTACCGCGGGACGGATGTTCCGGCCATCGCGATGTCCCTGGCTGCTGCGCGTGCACCCGCTCTAGCTGCGGCCAGGCTACCCCGGCTCCCGGTCAGGACCGCCGGCCGGCGATACGCAACGATGTGCGGATGGAAATGAAACGGGGGGACGGCGGTGTCATCGCGGTCGAGGTCGTGGGTGAACAAGAGGCCACACCGGTTCTCGTCTGCCACGGCCTGGCCGATTCGCGGCTGTCCGCACAGTGGCTTCGGGGGTCGGCGGACGAGCTGGGCCTGCGCATGATCGCCCCCGACCGACCCGGCACGGGAGGCACCGACCGTCGCCGGCTGAGCCAGGTCGCCGACTGGGCCGAGGACGCGACGCTGATACTGGACACGCTGCGGATCGACTCGGCGTCGGTGCTCGGCATCTCCGGCGGCGGGCCGTTCGCGGCCGCCTGCGCCGCCCAGCTTCCCGGCCGGGTTCGCAGCCTGATGCTCGTCGGCGCTCTCGGCCGGCCTGACTGGCCCACCCGCGGGATGGCACCGGGAGAGCAGCTGTCCCTGACCGTGGCCAGGCGCGCCCCCGAATTCGGCGGCTGGTCACTCGACCGCCTGGCCGGGCTGGCGCGCCGCTGGCCACAGGCATTCCTTCGCCTGGCGGCAACCGCGCAGCCTGAGGCCGACATCCGCGCCCTCCAGGACCCCGGCATGCGCGAGTCATTCCTCACCAGCTATATCGAGGCCTTCCGAGGCGGCAGTTTCGGAGTGGCGCAAGACCTGCGGGTGCTCACCCGGCCGTGGGGTTTCGACCTGAGCGCCATCAAGGCGCCGACGTGGGTACGGCACGGCGAGGTTGACAGCACCGTTCCGGTCCAGCACGCCCGCCTGTATGCCGAGGCGATACCGGGTGCGCAGCTTCAGGTCTACCCCGGCCACGGGCACTTCTCGATCCTCAGCCGCCCGCTGGAGATACTGGCCCCGCTCGCCGGATAAAGCCGCGGCTGCGGTCCGCCCGCGGGATTGGGCGAGGCGGCCGTTAGCGGTACTGTTCGGGCATGTTGGCCGGGCCGCGTCTGCGTCAGGTTGCGCTCGTCGCTTCCGAGTGCGAGGAAACAGCCAGGCAGTTGCGTGAGGCCTTCGGCTGGGCCGAGCCGTTCCGCGATCCGGGCGTCGGCCGGTTCGGGCTGACCAACGCGGTGTTCGCCGCGGGCGACACTTTCGTCGAAGTCGTGACGCCAGTGGAGCCAGCCACGACCGCAGGCCGCTACCTGGAGCGCCGCGGCGGCGATAGCGGGTACATGGCGATCTTCCAGGTACCGGATCTGGCCAGCGCGCGTCAGCGGGTCGCTGCGGCCGGCGTCCGCGTGGTCTGGACGGCCGATCTTGCCGACATCGCGGGTACTCACCTGCACCCCAAGGACGTGCCGGGGGCAATCGTGTCGCTGGACTGGGCCGACCCGCCCCAGTCCTGGCGGTGGGCAGGACCGGACTGGACCGGGCACGCCCCGCCCCATCGCGCCGGGGGCTTGTCCGGGCTGACGATTGAGGTCAGCGATCCGGCCGAGGCCGCTGCCCGCTGGGCCGCGGTGCTCGGGCTGGACGTCACCGACGACGGCGGCACCGCCGTCATCGCCCTCGAGGACGCCGCGCAGGACCTCCGGTTCGTGCCCGCCGCCGCGGGCCACGGCGAGGGCATTACCGAGGTTCGGCTGACCACGGAAGACGCGATGCCGGGAGCGCAGATCGCGAGGGTGCGCTTCGTTCCCTCCCGTAAACCTTCTGCGGGGCGTGTGACATGACGCGGCTGGACACGGGCACCCAGGACCTGCTCGCGGACGTCGACGACGGTGTCGCGGTCCTGACCATGAACCGGCCGGACCGGCGCAATGCGATGTCCGAGGCCATGATGGCCGCGATGGAGCGGGTCCTGCGCGAAGTCGAAGCCGACGACGCGGTCGGCTGCGTGATGCTCACCGGAGCCGGCGGGGCGTTCTGCGCGGGCGGCGACGTCAAGGCCATGGCGGAGCGGTCGGCCGCCGACCGGGCCCAGAGCCTCGACGCCGCTGTGCACCGGCAGCGGCTGCGGCAGCGGGCTACCAGCGGCCGGCTGTGGCAGATGCCCAAGCCCACGATCGCCGCGATCGGAGGGCCCGCCGCGGGCGCAGGACTGTCCCTCGCTCTCGCCTGCGACCTGCGGTACGCGGTCGAGGGCGCGGTGCTCACCACCGCGTTCGCGAAGGTCGGTTTCTCCGGCGACTACGGCGGGACGTGGTTCCTGACCCGGCTGGTGGGCAGCGCCAAGGCCAGGGAACTGTACTACTTCTCCGAGCGGCTGTCGGCCGCCGACGCCGAGCGCCTGGGCATTGTCAACGCCGTGTTCCCCGAGGCCTCGTTCGAGGTTGAGGTGAGGCAGCGCGCCCGGCGCCTGGCCCACGGTCCGCGGCTGGCGTACCGCTACATGAAGGAGAACCTCAACCGGGCCGTGAACGGCGAACTCGGCGAGTGCATGGACCTCGAGGTCACTCACCACCTGCGCACCGGGCTGACGGAGGACCATCGCGAGGCCGCGGCGGCGTTCGTGGAGCGGCGCGAGCCGCGTTTCTCCGGCCGCTGACCCCTGCGGGCAGCCGAACTGTCGGAGCCATCTGCCAGGATCCAGCCCATGTTCAGTGGTGCGCTGATCCTGGAGAGCATGCGTGTCGGTACGCGCCTCGACGACCTGAATCTCGTCGTCCGCTCGATCTACCGGTTCCGTCCCGACGGCACGATGGCGGACCAGCCGGTTACCTGGAGCGTGCTTGAGTTCGAGGTCAGCGACGGCGATGCGCCGCAGATAGCGGAGGCTTTCCGCGGTGTCCTCAGCCAGCCTGGGTGGTACGTCGACTTCCGGTCCCCGGCAGAGACGTTTGTTGTCTTCCCCGGCCAGGTCTTTCGTTACCCGCGAGGGGATACAGGCGGCCGGGCCAGCGCTCAGGCCCACGGCCGGTCAGTTGGCGTCCCGGAGAGACAGCTCGACTGGCCCGTTTAGGCCGGAACGGTACCTGACGCCGTGACGGCTCCGGACTACCTGATCCGTGCTCTCTACGAGCCCGGGCCACCGGCGTTGCGTCCCCGGCCCTG
>JASHUE010000317.1:0-3072 GCA_030040195.1 Streptosporangiaceae bacterium
CCGGCCGCCGCGCAGCCGCTCCGGTGCGGGCCGGGGGCGCTGGCCACGCGCCCGGTCGGCCATCTCCGCCCAGAAACGGCTCAGCTGCGCAGCGCGCATCTGCTGCCATGGCGCCCGCCCGGTGCGCGGGTCGCGGGGCCGTATGACAAGGTTCTGCTGGCGGCGGCAGAACGCCTCGCTCATCTCCACCCGCGGCTGAATGCCCTTCGGGGGGTACGGGCAGAGCTCGAAGGCGCAGCCGTCCAGGCAGGTGACACCGGGCGCCGAGGACACGGCGGTGCCGACGGTCCGCCCCGGCTCCAGCGCGTCGCGGACGTGGGTGATGCACGGCGGCAGGTCGGTCCGGTTCGACCGCTTCAGCCGCCGCTCCCGGTCGGCGGCCTGGTCCCCCCGGTCAGCCAGGTTCAGCAGCAGCAGCACGTCCGCGACAAGCTGCTGGGCTCGGCTGTCCAGCGCCGTCCAGCCAGCCGACGGCGGAATCCAGAGCGGATGCCGACCGTGCGGCGTCTCCGGGCTGAGATTGCGCGACCCCACCTGGCCGACCACGCCGCTCTCGTCGATCCAGCAGTATCGCTGGGGCCGCCGCGTCCGCAGGGCCACCACGACCAGCCGCGCGGCCTCCCGGACGAACGGATGGAGCCCGGCCTGCTCGCGGCTCCCCGGACCGCGTTCTGGCCGGTCCCGGCCCGCCACGTCCAGCCAGTGCTGCACGATCGCCTCGGGCCGCCCGTTGCGATTGTCGTCGGGCGGCCTCGGCCCATCCGACAGGCTCAGCAGGCACAATGCGTGCAGCAGGGTGAGCTGGGAGAACCAGTACCGAGCGCCCCGGAGCATCTCGAGCGCCTGCTCGGCCAGGTACATGCGGGTCTCGCGGTGCGCGTCGGGGTGGCCGGCCCGCCGGTTCGCAGCGTACTTGAAACCCTGGGCCAGCGCGATCTCCAGCGATATCGGCAGGTCCTGCTCTCCGGGCTGGCGTCCGTCCTGGCCGATGTGCCGCAGCCACTGACCCAGGTCGGCGCGTGCCCGCTCGGCCGACAAGCGGCCTGCCGCGGCGCTCGCACCGCCGGCCGATCCGACCAGCATCGGGGCGAGCCAGGCGCTGGTGATCGCGGCCCGCGCCTTCTGCTCGTCCGAGACGGTCGCGGGCCGGTCCGGCTCGTTCTCCGGGCGGGCGGCTCGCTCCGCTTGACAGACCTGGCAGGGAGCTTCGAGCGCCGGCCCGAGCGCGGAGTAGGCGCCGTCGCCGCCTGCTCCTATCTCCTGCGCAGCGGCGAGTTGCACCGGATAGGACCGGTCGGCGCAGGCGATCGCGTACAACTCGGCGTACGCAGGCCGGAGCCGCTCACCCTGACGTCGCCGTCCGTCGAGTACGCGGGCCGCCTCGCCGAAGCGCTGGACGACGGAGATCTTGCCTTCCTCCACAGTTCTGGGGTCCTGGGCGTGGATGCGCGACCAGCGCGAGGTGATGTCGGTTGCGAGCGTGGCGTGCTGCGGCTCGGCCGCGACGCTGTCGATTTCGAGCGCAGCCGCGTAGATGTCCAGGACCTTGTTGTCGTCGCGATCCACCGCCGCCTGCCGCAGTGCCCCGACCAGTTCGGACCGGCCACGGCGATGTGGCGCGCCCTCGCGCCGGGCGCGGCGCGGAACGGTGGCCCGCTCCCCTGCCTCGGGCTCGGCTGGCGGCCCACCATCGTCTGTGGCACGCGAGCGCAGTACGAGTGCGATCAGGAACTCACGGCCAGGCTTGGGGTGCCGCATGGCCTCCCGAATGTACGCGGGATCCTGCAGCGCCGCGTCCAGCAGGCGCGAACCGAGGTAGGCCTGCATGAGGCTGTGCGGGAACCGGACGCTGTCCCCCCGCAATTCAAGCAGGTCAAGCTGGGCGGCCCAGGCCGACGCGAGGCGGACATCGACGTTGCGCACCCCTGGCGACTGTCCCTCCCGCTCATCGATGCTCGCGAGGCGGCGCTGCACCTCGGCCATCATGCGCGCGTCCTGCAGGTCGCTGAACTCGATCTCCAGCCGGTCGAGCTTGAGGCCGGTGCACGCCAGCGCGGAAACCTGCTCGATCGCGGCGTGCCGCTCGGACTGGTTGAGCGGCACGTCCTCACGGAGATGACCGTCGATGAGCGCGCGTTCCCAGGTTTGCAGCAGGCCCAGCCGCAGCCTGGACCGGTCCACGCCGCGGGTGTCGACCGCTCCTTGCTGGCCGGTCGCCGTCGGCGAGAGCAGTCCCTTGACCTGCAGCTCGCGGGTGATCTGCAGGTAGAGCGGGGCCTCGATGACTTCGGCTGTCTCGACGATCCACGCGAGCCGCCGCTCATCCTCCCCGGTCCGGTCGCCCACGATGTAGGCGAGCGCGGCCTCATAGCTGAGTGGCTCAAGCGTCAGCATGGCGGCATCGGTCGCTCGCAGCGGGTCGTGCGGGCGGGAGGCGATCACGAGCGGGAGGTGCTGCTGATGCGCCTTCCTGATCGCCGTGCGGATGATGTTGTCCCGGTCCGGATCGGCGGCCAGCGCCTCCTCCAGGCCATCGGCGAGCACGACGATCTTCCCGTCCTTCAGCAGCCTGCGCCAGATCGTCTCGCCCTCGGCCTGCGACAGCAGCAGGCGATTCACCTCATCGAGGAAGCGGTCACGGGCCATGTCCTCGAAGTCGAGGTCGGTCGTGGCGTCCCGGAGCCGGATCGCGACCGGAATGGCATGCTTCTCAGCGATTAACTCGGTCAAGCGGACCAGGACCGCGGTCTTGCCGGTACCGACGCCGCCGACGAGGACGTGCGGGCGGGTAGCTCTGTCGTGCAGGTCCGCCATGACCGCCTTGCACAGGTCGTCGCGCCCCACCACCCGGTCGATGATCGCGCCCGCGGTCGGGACCAGATCCCGAGATTCGTCCCGTGCCCGTGCCCGGTACCGGCGCTGGAGGCGGACGAGCCGCCACAGGACGAACGCCGAGGCGAGCGCCACCAGCACCACCGATGCCAGCAGGTTCGAGATGACGCCGCAGGAGAAGCTGAGCGATGCGCACAGCCGGTCGGGGTCAAGCGGCGCTCCTGACGGCCCGTGGCGCAC
>JASHUE010000318.1:0-2860 GCA_030040195.1 Streptosporangiaceae bacterium
AAGCCGGCCGCGATGACGGTGACCCGGACCTCGTCGCCGAGCGCGTCGTCGATCACGGCACCGAAGATGATGTTGGCGTCGGGCGCGGCCGAGTTCGCCACCAACTGCGCGGCCTCGTTGATCTCGAACAGACCGAGATCCGAACCGCCCTGGATCGACAGCAGTACGCCATGCGCGCCGTCGATGCTCGCCTCAAGCAGCGGACTGGAAATCGCCATCTCCGCGGCCGCGACCGACCGGTCGTCGCCGCGCGCGCTGCCGATGCCCATCAGCGCGGACCCAGCCCCCGACATCACCGATTTCACATCGGCGAAGTCCAGGTTGATCAGGCCGGGTGTGGTGATCAGGTCGGTGATGCCCTGCACACCGGAGAGCAGGACCTGGTCGGCCGCCTTGAACGCGTCCAGCACGCTGACATGCCGGTCGGAGATCGACAGGAGGCGGTCGTTCGGGATCACGATGAGCGTGTCGACATCTGCCCGCAGCCGCTCGATCCCGGTGTCAGCCTGTGACGCGCGCCGCTTGCCCTCGAAGCCGAACGGCCTGGTCACCACGCCGATCGTGAGGGCTCCCAGGGCCCTGGCCACCGAGGCCACGACGGGCGCACCCCCGGTCCCGGTGCCGCCACCCTCACCGGCTGTGACGAAGACCATGTCCGCGCCCTTGAGGACTTCTTCGATCTCCTCGCGATGGTCCTCGGCTGCCTTCGATCCGATGTCCGGGTTGGCCCCGGCCCCGAGCCCTCTGGTGAGCTCGCGCCCCACATCGAGCTTGACATCGGCGTCGCTCATCAGCAGCGCCTGCGCGTCCGTGTTGATCGCGATGAATTCGACGCCCCTGAGTCCCTCTTCGATCATCCGGTTCACGGCGTTGACGCCGCCCCCGCCGATACCGACGACCTTGATGACCGCCAAGTAGTTCTGCGGTGCTGCCACGAGGAGGAACCCTTTCCGCTCGTCCGTCCTGCCGCGGACCCTATGCCACCGTCGCGGCCAGGTGCCGAGCCGGGCTCGGTACGCCCCGGCGATAACGCCTGCCCGCAAACGCCCCCAGTACCGTCGGCAGGGCAGGTCTAGCGCAACTACGGCTCGTCAAACTCTCACCTTCAACTTGAGATTTAGAGTTATGTCAAGCTGCCGACTGATACGGACAGTAGGGTTGCGCCCTACCCGTGGTCAACCACTGTCACTGATCCCGCCCGGCGTGTCGCAGCAGGCACGCCACCGGGATGCCCGGCTGCGGCTCCCATCGGGTCATAGGTCGGACACGAGCAGCCCGCGCCGCGCCCGCCGGCCCTGCCTGGTCAGCCCTGCCTGGTCAGCCCTGCCTGATCGACACCGCCTCGCCGCACCTGCCGCGACCGGGGGCGCAGCGGTGGACTCAGCCCTGCGTCACCACGGTGTTCGGATCGCTGACGTCGTAATAGCGGGCGCCGGTCCGCAGCAGCGTGAGCACTTCCGCCGCCTTCGACTGCGCCTGGCTCGCGGTGCCCCAGACAACCGTGATGCCGCCGCGCAGGCGCAGCATCACCTCCTGAGGGGACGGAGCGGCGATCGAGGTGACCATCGCCCGCAGCCGGCCGGGCAACTCGCGCACGACGGTGGACGCCGCCAGAACGTCCTGGCTGCCGCGAAGCTGTCCGGGCGCCGGGGCCAGCAGCGGCATCCCGGTCGGGCGGCGCCGTGACCAGCGCACTATGACGCCCGACGGGTCGATGAGCGCGAACTGCCCGCGGCCGGCCACCGCCAGGACTGGCGTTCGCGGGCGCACCGAGATCACGATGGTGTCCGGCCACGCCCGCCTGACGGTCGCGGACAGGACCTGGTCAATCTGCTCCACGCGCCGCGCCGCCGCCCCCGTGTTGACCGACGCCAGTGGTGTCCCGTGGCGGATCCCGGCCGCTGCCAGTATCTCGGCCGCCGGGATCGCCCCGTTCCCGGTCACCTCCTCATGCCGGACGACCAGCAGGCTCGAGCCAAGCAGCACCCACACGGCGGCCCCGAGGATGGCCAGGATCAGCCCGCCGAAGAACGCGGCCCGCCATGGGTCCCTGCCCCGCTTGACCCGCGGCCCGCCTCCGGCCGCGTGCTCCTCAGGCCGGGCAGTGTCGTGAGACCCGGGGCCGCGTCCCGCCTGCTCGCTCACTGGCTGTCGCCTGCCCGTTCCCGCAGGGCCGCGACAAGCTCGGGGCCGAGCGCAGTCACGTCGCCGGCCCCCATCGTGAGGATGATGTCGCCCGGCTTGGCTAGCGCGGTGGCCAGCACCGGCACGCTCGCCCGGTCCGGCACGAACTGGGCCCGGCCGCCCGGCACCGCGTCGGCCACGAGCGCCCCGGTTACTCCGGGCTCGGGATCCTCACGGGCCGCGTACACGTCCATTACGAGGACCTCGTCGGCCTGGCCGAGGGCGGCACCGAACTCGTCGGCGAAGATCTTGGTCCGGCTGAAGAGGTGGGGCTGGAAGATGGCGATCAGCCGACCGCCCGCCGCCAGGTCCCTGGCCGCGGCCAGGTCTGCGGCGAGCTCGGTCGGGTGATGCGCGTAGCTGTCGACCACCTGGACGGCATCGGCCTCGCCCTTCAGCTCCATCCGCCTGCGGGCACCGCGGTAGGCCGCGAGCCCGGCGACGGCCTGCGCGGGCGGCACGCCCAGCTGCACCGTGAGCGCGAGCGCCGCGGTCGCGTCGAGAGCGTAGTGGTGGCCTGGCACCGCGATCTCCAGCTCCAGCTCATCGGTGCCGGCCAGCGCCGTCCTGGGCCCAGGTGCCACCGTCAGCGCCGTGTGCATGCCGCGCTGGTGAAAGCTCGTGATGCGGTAGTCGGCATCCGGCGCCGCGCCGTAGGTCAGCGCGGTGACGCCCG
>JASHUE010000319.1:0-3326 GCA_030040195.1 Streptosporangiaceae bacterium
CCGCACGGGCTCGGCGGGCGCCGCCGACATCACCGGCCGGACTGATCGGCGCGCCGATGAGTTCCGCCGACGGGTGTCGTTTCACCGGCACGACATCATCATCCCGTGTTCGGCTGGGAGGCTGAGACCGTGGACCACAAGCCAGAACCGGCTCGGCTGGCGGCGGCCGCCGCCTGCGGGGACGAGTCTGCCTTTGCCGAGCTCACCGCATTGCACCGACGAGAGCTGCATGTGCACTGCTACCGCATGCTCGCGTCGTTCGATGACGCCGACGACGCGGTGCAGGAGACATTCCTGCGCGCCTGGCGCGGCCGGTCCGGGCTGGCCGGCGGTCAGCACCGGCCGTGGTTGTACCGGATCGCCACCAACGTCTGCCTTGACGTGCTCCGGGGCAAGTCCCGCCAGGCCAGGGCCCTGCAGTCATTTGCCGACCTGCCGTGGCTGCAGCCCTACCCAGACCAGATGCTGGACGAGATCGAGCAGCCGGAGCAGGTCGCCGTGGGCCGGGAAACCATCGAGCTGACGTTCCTCGCGGCGCTGCAGGCGCTGCCGCCCAGGCAGCGCGCCACGCTGCTGATCAGGGATGTGCTTGGCTGGCCCGCCGCCGAGACCGCGGCGCTGCTTGAGATGAGCGTGGCGGCGGCCAACAGCGCGCTGCAGCGAGCTAGGAAGATCATGCGCGAGCAGCTGCCCGAGCAGCGGTCTGCCTGGCAGGCCCGGCAACCGAGCCCGGCCGAACGCGAGCTGCTCGAGCAGTTCATGGCGGCCCACGAAAGGCTCGATGCGGCGGCCATCGCGCAGATCGCCTCGGCGCAGATCGAGGTAACGATGCCGCCTAACCCGTTCTGCTACCAGGGCATCGACAGCATGCTCGGGTTGCTTGACCGCGCCCGCGAGATGGGGGAATGGCGGCTGAAGGCGGCGGCGGCGAACCGGATGCCGGCGGCGGCGAGCTACTTGCGCGGGCCGGACGACACGACATTCCGTGCGTTCAAGCTGGACGTGCTGCGGATCTCGCGTGACCGGATCGCCGAGATAACGACATTCGGCCCGCAGCCGTTCCGGGCGCTGGGGTTGCCGGCCGTGCTTCGCTGATCCGCGAATTCCCGGCGGGGTCGCTGCCTTCACCCGTGGCCTGGTCAGCCGGCCCTGGAACCAGATCGTTCCAGGGCCAGCTGCTGCGCGGCCAGCCGGCCGGTGCCGGTGCGCTGGGAGTCGCCCCTGCTCACACCCAGTGCCCCCGGCGCCTGGTGCGTCGCCCGGCGCCTCGTGCTAGCCGACAGCTGGCCGACGCCTCGTGCGGGCTGACAACCCCTTGCACCGGCTCCGGTCCGGGACTCCCCTGACCGGGCACCATCAGCGTTTCACCCGGCGCTTTGCCGCCGCTTTGCTGGCGATTTCGCTGACGCTTTGCGGAACTAGCCAACGAGGGCGGAGCTATCGCGCGCGTCCAGGCCGTCAGTGCTGTCGGCCGTGTCGTGCAGCCTGGCCCGGATGCGATCGGCGTCCGGGTGCTGCAGGTCGCCGAGCATTTCCAGCGCCTGCTGCCAGGTCTCGCGCGCGGCTACCACGTCACCGGCCTCGTCGTGCGTGTCGCCGACGTTGATCAGGCAATAGGCCTGTCCCCACAGGTCCCCGAGTTCGGCGGAGAGCATAAGCGCCTGCTGGAAGCAGGCAATGGCCTCGACATACTCGCCCAGCCGCTGGTGCACCGTCCCGAGGCTGTGCCAGGCGTCAGCGAGGCCGCCGTTGTCGCCGAGTTCGCCGTACAGCTCGACCGCCTGGGTGCAATGCTCTCGGCCCTGCTCACCGCTCCCGAGCCGGGCCAGCTCGAGACCAACCAGGTGCAACATGTAGGCCTCGCCGATTTGGTCGCCCGCGCGACGGAACAGGTCCAGTGCCTGCTGGCCATGGCTGAGGGCGGCCTCGTGATCGCCCTTGCGGCCGAGCGAGATGCACATTCCGAGGTGCGCCGAGCCCTGACCACTCAGGTTGCCGGCGAGCCCGAAGTGCTCCAGGGCCCGCGCGTTGTGCTCCAGGCCGGCGTCAACTTCGCCGGAAAGGCTGCAGACCTGCGCCATCCGGTGGTGCGTCCAGCCCAGGCCCGTCTGATCGCTCAGTCGCTCCGCCGCCGCCAGCGCGATCTGGTTGACCGCGGCCCAGTCCTGCCACAGACCCTGGCTGTCCAGAAAGCTCCGTAGCGTCCACGGCAGCTGCCAGGCCTGTGCATCTAGCCCGACTGCGGCGGCAAGCTTGACCATGGCTAGCAGCACGTGCAGTTCCGCCCGAAACCAGGCCAGCGCATCCTCGTGGGAGGTTAGCCGGTCCGCGGTGACCTCGGCGGGCAACGGGTCGAGGACGATCGGGTGGCCGAGCGGAGCGAGCAGCAGCGCGCCCGCGTGCGCGGTGTGCAGGTAGTAATCGATCAGCCTGGTGCGCGCGGGGCGCCGCTCGTCTCCTGCTCCGTCGTCGGACGGCAACTCGGTGGCATAGGCGTGCAGCAGGTCGTGCAGCACATACCGGCCCGCCGCGCGCTCGGTAAGCAGGCTGGCGGCAGCCAGCTCGGCCAGCGCGCGCCGGGCCTGCGGCCGCGGCACCCCGGTCAGACTGGCCACCGCCGCAACCGAGATGTCCGGTCCCGGATGAGACCCGAGCAGCCGGAACGTTCGCGCGGCTGGCCCGGACAGCTGGCGGTAGGACCAGGAAAAGACCGCGCGCACGCTCGTTGCCTGCTCTCCTGTGTCGAGCGCATCGAGCCGGTCCTGCTCGTCGGCCAGGTCGTCGGCGAGCGCGGCCAGGGGCAGCGCCGGCTGGGTAGCCGCCCGCGCCGCCGTGATGGCCAGCGCCAGCGGCAGCCGTGCGCACTGCCTGATGATCTGCCGGATGGCGGCGGGCTCGGCGGAGGTCCGGTTGTCGCCAAGGCGGGCGGCCAGCAGCGCCTGCGCGTCGCGCTGTGCGAGGAGGCCAAGCGGAACGGGATTCGCGCTGACATCGGCTACCAGTCCGGACAGTGACGACCGGCTGGTGACCAGGGCCAGGCAGCCGGGGCCGCCAGGCAGCAGCGGACGGACCTGGTCGGGGTCGTGGGCGTTGTCCAGCACGATCAGGATCCGCCGGTCAGCCATCAGGCTGCGGTACAGCCCGGCCTGAGCGTCCTGGGTGTCGGGGATCTGTTCGCGCGCCACTCCGAGGCCGACCAGGAGCACCCTGATGGCCTCGCTCGCCGTGACGGGCGCGGCGGAAGGGCCGTAGCCGCGCAGGTTGACGTGCAGCTGCCCGTCGGGGAAGCGGCTGGCGACCCGGTGTGCCCAGTGCAGGGCGAGCGC
>JASHUE010000025.1:0-4501 GCA_030040195.1 Streptosporangiaceae bacterium
GCACGGTGCCGCGCGACGCCGTGGTCTGGCCACAGCTGAGCTCGCGTTCGGTGTCGACCGTCACCGTGACCTGGTCTGGCGTCAGGCCGAGTTCCTCGCAGGCGATCTGGGAGAGGACGGTGAAGACGCCTTGGCCCATCTCCGTCCAGGGCTGATAGATCGTCACCGAGCCGTCCGGCTCCGGCCGCATGATCGCCCTGCCGTACTCGACCAGACCGTTGCCGACGCCGGTGTTCTTGACCGCGCAGCCGATGCCCGCATACCGCGCCTGCTTGAAGTCGTCCCTGATCGCCAGCAGCGTCTTGCGCAACCCCACGCCAGGGCCGAGACGCTGGCCGGTGGCGAAGATGTCGCCCACGTCGACCGCATTCCGCCATCGGATGTCCCATCCGTCCAGCCCGACGCGGTCGGCCAGCCTGTCCAGCATGCCCTCGATTGCAAAGTTAACCTGGCTGGCGCCGAAGCCGCGCATCGCGCCACACGGCGGATTGTTCGTGTACACGGCGCGTGCCTCGACGTCTACGGCCGGTACCCGGTAGCAGCCGCAGGCATGAGTGGCGGCCCGCTCGAGCACCTTCGCGCCGACACTGGCGTAGCAGCCGGTGTCGCCGACGATCCGGGCGCGCACGGCGGTGAGGGAGCCATCCGCGTCGCAGCCGACGGTGAAGGTCATCGTGAGCGGGTGCCGCTTGACGTGGAAACGCAAGCTCTCCGCCCGCGACAGCGTGAGCTTGACCGGCTTGCCCGTGCGCTGCGCGAGCAGGGCGGCGTGCCCCTGGACACCCAGGTCCTCCTTGGCGCCGAACGCACCGCCGCTGCTGATCAGGGTGGCCCGCACCTCCTGCTCCAGCAGGCCGAGCAGCCCAGCGACCTGGCGCCGGTCACTCCAGATGCCCTGGCCCTGGGTGTAGAAGTGCACGCCCGGCCCGCGGGGAAAGGCGAGCGAGGACTCCGGCTCCAGGAAGGCGTGCTCAATAAACTGGGTGCCGAATGTCTCGGTGACCACGTGCGCAGACGTGGCCAGCGAAGCGTCGACGTCACCGCGCTTGACCTGCGAGACAGAAAGCACGTTGCCCGGGGCATGCGGGTGAAGCTGCGGCGCCTGCGGTTCCAGCGCAGCCAGCGGACTCGTCACCGGATCAAGAACCTCATAGTCGACGTCCACAAGCGACGCTGCCGCGCGCGCGCCGGCCATGCTGTCGGCGGCCACCAGTGCCAGGACATCGCCGCAGTACCTGGTCACCTCACCGACGCCATAAAGCTGCGGCCAGTCGTGGACAATCTCGCCCTGGACCCGATCCCCTGGCACGTCCGCGGCTGTCAGCACGCAAGCGATGCCGGGACGGGTGCGGGCGCGCTCGGTATCGATCCGCAGGATCCTGGCGCGCGGATGATCCGCGAACCGGACCGCGCCGAACAGCATCCCCGGCATGGCCAGGTCGTTGATGTACGCCTTGTCCCCCAGCGCGAGCTGGCGCCCCTGGTACCGGGCGGTCGGTGAGCCGACGCGGCCGCTGCGGTCGACTGGCGGTAGCGGCTCGCCGCGGGCTGCGCGGGCGGCGTACTCGATGGCATCGATGATCTTGGTGTAACCGGTGCACCGGCACAGGTTCCCCGCCAGGGCTGCCGCGATCCGTTCGCGGCTCGGGTCGGGCGTCTTGCGCAGCAGTGCCTGCGCCTTCATGACGATGCCTGGCGAGCAGAAGCCACACTGTGACGCGCCCGACGCCACGAAGCACTCGGCCCACCGAGCGCGAACGGCGGCGTCCAGGCCCTCGTGCGTGACGATTTCGCGGCCCGCGAACCTGCCGGCCGGCTGCGCGCAGGACACGACCGCGTTCCCGTCGATCAGGACCGTGCAGGCGCCGCAGGAGCCCTCGGGCGCGCAGCCATCCTTGACGGAGGTCACGTGGCAGTGCTCCCGGAGCACCTCGAGCAGGTGCTGATCGGCGCCGACTTCGACCGAGACCGGGCTGCCGTTGAGCGTGAACTCCATGGGATGCTCCCTTGCGCACTCCACCGCTAAGATCTCCCGTACGGGTTGCGGCCGGTTAGGGCCTTAGGTCTCGTGCCGCCAGGGACTTCCATCCTTTGGCTGCCTGCACACCCAGGGGATGGCGCTGGCCGCCTGGCGGTGTAATCAAGCGCCGCCGACGGCCCGGCTGGGAGGGACCACCGTTGCGAACCCTGATCTCCGGCGGGGTTGTACTGAGCGCTGCGGGGGCGGTGCAGGCCGACGTGCTCATCGACGGCCAGCAGATCGCCGCCGTCGGCACCTCGCTCGGCCCGGCCGACCAGAGAATTGACGCCGTCGGCCGCTACGTGCTGCCCGGTGGCGTGGACGTGCATACGCACATGGAACTGGCGACGCCGAACGGCGTAGCCTGCGATGACTTCGTGACCGGCACCAGCGCGGCCGCGTGGGGCGGCACCACGACGATCGTCGACTATGCCGGCCACGAGCGCGGCGAGTCGCCGCTGGCCGGGCTCGCGCGCTGGCAGGCCAAGGCGGCCGGGCGCACCTACATCGACTACGCCTTCCACATGATGATCTCCGAGGTAAATGACCTGGTACTGGCCGAGCTAGCCGGCCTGGCCGACGCCGGAGTTACGTCCATCAAGATCTTCATGGCCTACCCCGGCGTCTACATGATCGACGACGCGCAGGTCTACCGGATCCTGCAGGAGGCGGGCCACCTTGGCATCCTGACCGCCGTGCATGCCGAGAACGGCGCCGTCATCGAGGAGCTGCGGCGCGAGTACGTGGCGGCCGGCCAGACCGGCCCGCGCTACCACGCGGCGAGCAGGCCGGCCCTGCTCGAAGGCGAGGCAACTGCCCGGCTGATCACGCTGGCCGAGCTCGCCGGGGCGCCGGTCTACATCGCCCATCTGTCCGCCGCGCAGGCGCTGGCTGCCGTGCACGGCGCGCGAGACCGCGGGCAGCGGGTTTACGCGGAGACGTGCCCGCAGTACCTCTTCCTCGACGAAGGCCTGCTCTCCGGCCCGGACGGAGTCCGTTACGTCTGCTCGCCGCCGCTGCGCACCGTGGCGGCGCAGCAGGCGCTATGGCAGGGACTGCAGCGCGGCGACGTGGACGTGGTGGCGACCGACCACTGCCCGTTCACCGCCGCCCAGAAGGCCCGTGGTGACTCGGACTTCACCCTGATCCCGAACGGCCTGCACGGGGTTGAAGAGCGACTTGTCCTGCTCTACCAGGGGGTCGTGGCAGGCCACATTTCGCTGGCTCGCTGGGTCGAGCTGCTGGCCACCGGGCCGGCCAGGATGTTCGGGCTTTATCCGCGTAAGGGAGCACTGGTGCCGGGCGCCGATGCCGACGTGGTCGTGTTCGACCCGGCGGCCAAGCGCACGCTGTCGGCGGCGGCGCACCACTCGGCGACGGACTACTCCGTCTACGAGGGCATGGCCGTGCGCGGCCGGGCCGATGTTGTCATCCAGCGCGGCGATGTCATCGTCGACACCGACGGATTTCATGGCCGGCTCGGAGCCGGCCAATTCCTGCGACGGGCTCTGCCGCGGTACTGAGTATCGGTTTACCGAGTCTGCGCCGCGTGCAGTGCGTCGGCGGCAACCGCCAGCCGCCGCGGGCGGTCGGCAACGAATCGCTCGATCGCGGTCAGGATGTGCTCGCTGTCCAGGTGCGCTTCCTCGATCACCTCGGCCACCGATCCGCCCGTGCGCCACTGGTCGTCCCAGTCCGCTGACAGCGAGTACTCACGCACCAGAGGGCCCTCGGCCCAGTCCCGCATCAGCTTGTATGCGCCGTTGGTGATCACCATGGCGTCGATCCGGTCGGCCGGTGAGCACACGGCGTCGCGGTAGGAGCGTGGCTGCTGCGCGAATAGCTGCGGGCTGATCGCAGCAACGATCTTGACGTTCAGGCGAGCAGAGTCGATCTCGGTCAGCACCCGCACCAGGTTGTGCGTCGGCATGGTGCCGCGGAGGAACACGGTGCCGCCCGCGGGACGGCCGGGCTGGAAGTCTCGCAGCAGGTACGCTCCCCGCGCGGCGGCGAAATGCGACGGCAGGCCCAGCGCGTCCCGGTCCGGGATCTCGATCGGCGGGCGGGTCAGGTGCAGCGCCACAATCGGTGCGTCCAGGCTCAGCGCAGCACCGAGCACCACCGGGACTTCGTTGTACTCCCACGGGTGCAAGTCGATGACCTGGCCGTCTGGGAAGAGCTGAGTCACGCCCGTGGCGAAGACACCGAAGTGGGTGCGTGAGTCTTCCGCCGTTTCCGGGCCCGAGTGGCCCGCGACCCACAGCACCTTCCCGACCCGCAGCTCGCAGTCCTGCGCGAGCTGGCTGAACAGGCGCATCTCCCCGTACTTCAGGTAGGAGAACGAGCCGTAGGTCGAGCAAGCGCCCCAGAATCCGTCGAAGTCACGGAACGGGTCCTCGGCCAGGTTGACGGTGGTCATCCCGGCCATCATCCCGGCGTTGGTGAACTCGGTGATCTCCGCGGGCAGCAGTACGCCCTCCG
>JASHUE010000320.1:0-4769 GCA_030040195.1 Streptosporangiaceae bacterium
AAGCGGCCGGCGATGGCGCGGTGCCAGCCAGCTCGGGCGGCACCCACCGATGACCCAGGACCACCGGGCGTCCGAGCCACCCATCAGGATCGTGCTGGTCGACGATCAGGAGCTGGTCCGCACCGGCTTCCGCATGGTGCTGGAGGCACAACCCGACATGCACGTGGTCGGCGAGGCGGCGGACGGCCTGGCCGCCATCGACCTGGCCGCCCGGCTGAACGCGGACGTGATGGTGATGGACGCGCGGATGCCCAGGCTCGACGGGGTCGAGGCGACCAGGCAGATCCGCCAGGCCGGCGAACGGCCGCGAGTGCTCATGCTCACCACGTTCGACCTCGATGAGTACGCGTTCGCCGCGCTCAAGGCGGGCGCCAGCGGATTCCTGCTCAAGGACGTGCCGCCCGAGGAACTCCTGTTCGCCATCCGGGCCGTTCACTCCGGGGATTCGGTGGTTGCGCCGTCCACGACGCGTCGCCTCATTGACCAGTTCGCCGCGCTGCTGCCCGGCTCGGAGCCACAGGCCCCGGCGGAGCTGGCAGACCTCACCGAGCGAGAGCGGGAGGTCCTCCTGCATGTTGCTCACGGCCTGTCCAACCAGGAGATAGCGCAGCTGCTGTTCGTGTCCGAGGCCACCGTGAAGACCCATGTGGGCCGGGTTCTGGCCAAGCTGGGGCTGCGTGACCGCGTCCAGGCCGTTGTCTACGCCTACGAGCACGGTCTGGTCAGGGCTGGCCAGAAGTAGCAGCGCCTCCCGAAGACCAGGCTCCGGCCGGGGCGCACCGGGCCGCACTGCGGCTGAATGGCATCGCGCGCACCCGGGGGCCCCGGTGCCGGGGCCGACGCAGGCTGCGGACGGCATCCCGTGGCGAAGGCGTGCACAATGAGGCACGTGGAGGCGGAAGACAACCACGAGGGGAACGAGGGCGGCACCGGCTGGCTGCTCCTCATTTACCGGGTGCCCTCCGAGCCGAGCCGACTGCGTGCGACCGTGTGGCGGCGGATCAAGAGCCTGGGCGCGATCTACCTGCAGAGCTCGGTCGCGGCGCTGCCCGCCAGCGTCGCCGCCGAGCGGGCACTGCGCAAGCTGCGCAGCGAGATCCTCGACATGTCCGGGTCCGCCGTGCTGCTGTCGTGCTCGGTCCTGGCGGGCGAGCAGAGCGTTCGCTCGGCCTTCCAGGCGGCCAGGAACGACGAGTACGAGGAGATCGTCGACAAGTGCCAGGATTTCCTCGCCGGGCTGCGCAAGGAGTACGACGACAATCACTTCAGCTACGCCGAGCTCGAGGAGAACGAGGTCGACCTCGTCAAGCTCCGCACCTGGCTTGACCGGGTCCGCCAGCGAGACGTGTTCGGCGCTAGCGGCCTGCAGTCCGCGCTTAGCTCGCTGGCGGAGTGCGAGGACCAGCTTGAGGCGTATGCGGCCCGGGTATACGCCGAGGAAGCAGAGAGCCGCTAGCCGCCCGGCTGAGGCTGACCGGCAGCAGGATCACGATCAGCAGCGGAGCCAGCCACCACGCGGTCACGCCGGCCCTGTTCAGGCCGTAGGTCCCGGCCAGGCCCACGATCACTCCGGCCGCGACCAGTCAGTCGTCGCCGATGACGAAGTCATACCAGAATGCGCCGAAGGCCCGAAGCCGGGCAGCCATCCTCGTGCTGGCCAACTCAGCGCACCCCCTGGCTCGCGGCGGCGGGGACCCCGGCCTGCCCTGACGCAAACCCCGACCCGCCGGTCCGGCGCAGCAGCGCGACCAGGCCGACGCAGTACAGGCCGATCGCCGGGATGATCACGAGCAGTGCCGCGTCCGAGCCCGGCCAGTTCGCGCCCGCTCCCTCCGCGCCCCAGAACACCCCGAAGCTGGTCAGCATGATGCCGACCACGAACTTCATCGCGTTCTCCGGGACCCGCGCGAGCGGAGCCCTCACCGCCAACCCGGCCGCCGCCACGATGACGACCGCGCACGCCGCCCCGACCGTGGCCAGGCCGATGTTGTGGTCATTGCTGCCGAAGGTCAAGACAATGAATACGACCTCGAGGCCCTCGAGCAGCACGCCCTTGAACGACAAGGTGAAGCCATACCAGTCAGGCACGATCCCGGCCCGCCGGGCCTCCTGGCCAGTGGCCTCGGCCAGGTGCTTGGCGTAAAGCTTGTCCTCGTCGTGCAGTGCCTTGTGGCCGCTGGCGCGCAGGATCGCCTTGCGGATCCACTGGAGCCCGAACACCAGCAGCAGGGCGCCCACGACGACACGCAGCCCGCGCAGCGGGATGTCCGAGACCGCCGGCCCGAGCGCCGCCACGATGACGGCAAGGACGCCGAGCGCAGCGCCGACCCCGATCCCGGCTGACCGCCAGTCCCGCGCGGTGCCCGCGGCCAGCACGATCGTCGTGGCCTCGACGGCCTCGACCGCGCAGGCTAGGAAGACCGCGATGAACAGCGCACTGGCAGCTCCCACCTGGGGCCCTCCTGTTCGGTTCTCCCGGTACAACCTAACCATTATAACCGCTGTGATATTCAGGTCATCACGGTCGTTACCAAGCGCTGGTACCCATCTGCGCCCGAGATCAGCGCGCATCCCGGCAGGCACTAGGCTCGGAGCCGTGACGACCAACCCCCTGACCACAAGCACAGAGTCTGCGCGCAGCGTAGCTGCGGACGCCATTGTGATTGGCATCACCCAGGGTCCGGACGGACCTGTCCTCGCGCCGGGCGCGGGGGACGTGGATGAGGCCCTCGGTGGCACCCTTGGTGCCACCCTGGCAGCGCTCGGCGCTACCGGCAAGCAGGACGAGATCACCAAGCTGACCTCGGGCGGGAGGCTGGCTGCGCCCCTCATCGTCGCGGTCGGCCTCGGCGACCTCGAAGCCGACGGCCAGCTGGCGGCGGCCGAGGCGCTGCGCCGGGGGGCGGGCGCTGCGGTACGCGCTCTTGCCAACGGTAAGTCGCCCGCGATCGCCCTGGCCCTGCCCGCGAGGGATGACGCCGAGACCGAGGCCGTAGCCCTCGGTGGCCTGCTGGGCAGCTACAAGTTCCTGCGCTACCGCGCTGGCGATCAGCCGGCCCGGCCGGCCCTGACCGTCCTGACCTCGACCAGCGGCGCCGCCCAGGCGGCGAGCCGAGCCGAGGTGCTCGCCCGCTCGATGGCGCTGACCCGCGACCTGATCAACACCAGCCCGTCGCACCTGTACCCCGAGTCGTTCGCGGCGGAGGCGCAGCGGATCGCGGCCGATGCCGGCCTGGAGATCGAGGTGCTGGATGCCGAGGCGCTGGCGTCAGGCGGGTACGGCGGCCTGATCGGCGTCGGCCAGGGCTCGGTCCGCCCGCCCCGGCTGGTGCGGGTGGCGTACAGCCACCCCGACGCCACCAAGACGGTGGTGTTCGCGGGCAAGGGCATCACGTTCGACTCCGGCGGGTTGTCACTCAAGCCGTCGAACGCGATGGAGACCATGAAGTCAGACATGAGCGGGGCGGCCGCCGTGCTGGCCGCGCTGCAGGGCATCGCCGCCCTGCGGCCGGCCGTCAACGTCGTCGGTTACCTGCCCCTGGCGGAGAATATGCCGGGCGGCAACGCGCAGCGCCCGTCGGACGTGATCACCATCTTCGGCGGCAAGACGGTGGAGGTGCTGAACACCGACGCCGAGGGCCGCCTGGTGCTCGCCGACGCGATCGCCAGGTCGGGACAGGACTCGCCGGACCTGCTGATCGACGTCGCGACGCTGACCGGCGCCCAGGTCGTCGCGCTCGGAACTCGCATCGCCGGCGTCATGAGCAACGACGATGCCGTCCGCGACGGGGTGGTGGACGCCGCCCGCCGCTCTGGCGAGCAGGCCTGGCCGATGCCGCTGCCGCCGGAATTGCGCAAGGGCCTGGACTCGCCGGTCGCCGACATCGCGAACGTGACCGGCGAGCGCTGGGGCGGCATGCTGGTCGGCGGACTATTCCTCAAGGAATTTGTGCCCGACGGCGTGCGCTGGGCCCATGTGGACATAGCGGGCCCGGCCTTCCACGAGGGTGAGCCGTACGGCTACACGGCCAAGGGTGGCACCGGAGCCGCGGTGCGGATGCTCGTACAGGTAGCGGCGGACGTGGCCGACGGCCGCCTCTAGCCAAACGAGCGAGCCGGAGGGCGCGGTGCCGTCTGGACTGAGGAGCGGAAACGAGCGAGCCGGAGGGAGCGCGGTGGCGCCTGGACTGAGGAGCGGGGTTTGCGACGAGGGAAAGCGACACCTCAGAGCGCTCCCGGCGGCTGAGCGGGAAGCACTTCGACGAGGGAAGGCGACACCTCAGAGCGCTCCCGGCGGCTGAGCGGGAAGCACTGCGACGAAGGAAGACGGCACACTGAAAGCGCCCGACGGCTGAGCGGGCATCGAGCGAGCCGGAGGGCGCGGTGCCGTCTGGACTGAGGAGCGGGGTATGCGACGAAGGAAGACGGCGCACTGAAAGCGCCCGACGGCTGAGCGGGCAACAGAGTGAATGGAGTCTTGATCGTGACAGACGGCGGCTACGACATCGTCATCCTCGGCGGCGGCAGCGGCGGGTATGCCTGCGCGCTGCGGTCGGCCGAGCTGGGCAAGCGGGTCGCGCTGATCGAGAAGGACAAGGTCGGCGGCACCTGCCTGCACCGCGGCTGCATCCCGACGAAGGCGCTGCTGCACGCGGCCGAGGTCGCTGACCTCGCCCGCGAGGGCTCGACCTTCGGGGTGCGCTCCACGCTGGATGGCATCGACATGGACGGCGTCAACGCGTACAAGGACAAGGTCGTCACGCGACTGT
>JASHUE010000321.1:0-4988 GCA_030040195.1 Streptosporangiaceae bacterium
TGGATACACGTCATCGACTGGCGTGCGACCGTGCATCCCGACGTGACCGCCCTGACCGACGACCGGGGAGCGACGCTCAGCTACGCGGGGCTGCGCGCCGAGATCGAGAAGCGATCGGGCGGATGGGCTGCGCTCGGCATCGGGCCCGGAGACGTGGTCGCGATCGTCGCGCGCAACAGCGCGGACTTCCTCGTGCAAGCCTTCGCGGTCATGCGGGCCGGCGCGACGCCCGCGTTCCTGAACTGGCGGCTGTCGGCCCGTGAGCTTAATGGGGTCCTGGCCCTGACCGACCCGGCCGCGGTCGCCGCCGACGCGGAGTTCACCGGGCTGGTCGATTCCGCGCTGCCGCTCCCGGTGATCCGGGTCGCGATCGGTGGCGGCGGGCCCGTACCGCCCGGCTGGATGGACGGCGGCGCGCTCACCGGCCGGGTGCCGCGACGGCCTGACCTAATCGGCGACACGATCCTTGCCCTCGTGCACACCAGCGGTACGACCGGCAAGGCGAAGGCGGTCCCGCTGCGGCACGGCGCGCTGATGCAAAGCGTCGCGGACTTCGCCATCGAGATCGGAGACCAGGTCACCGGGTCGCACCACCTCCAGATCCTGCCGCTGTTTCACCTCGGCGGATTTGCCCAGTGCCTGCAGGCGTTGCTGACCGCAGGCACCGTGCACGTCCACACCTCGTTTAGCCCGGAGGCGGTCATCGACGCCATCGAGCGGGACAAGATCGAGTTCTTCACGGCCGGGCCCTCGCTGATCGACATGCTCGTCGCCGAGATCGGCAAGCGGGACAGCGCCGACCTGCGCAGCCTGCGCGAGATTGCCTATGGCACGGCGCCCATCACGCCGTCCTCGCTGACGGCGGCGATGGCGGCCTTCGGCTGCCGGTTCCGGCAGATCTACGGCAACACCGAGAGCCAGAGCATCATCAGCCTGCTCGCTCCTGAGGATCACGAACCGGAGAACCCGCGGCTCGCGACCGCGGGCCAGGTCGCGTTCGGCTGGGAAGTCCGCATCGTTGATCCGGACGACAACGACGTGCCGGAGGACGCGCCGGGGGAGTTGCTGATCCGCGGCGAGTGCCTGTTCTCCGGATACTGGCGGGATCCTGACGCCACCGAGGCGGCCTTCACCGACGATGGCTGGTACCGGACCGGCGACATCGCGAGCCTGAGCGCCGACCGCTACCTCTCCATCCTGGACCGAGCCTCCGACATGATCATCAGCGGCGGCGAGAACGTCTACCCGGCCGAGGTCGAGGCCGTGATCGCGCACCACCCGTCGGTAGCTGAGGTGGCGGTCGTCGGGCGGCCGGATCCGACGTGGGGCGAGGCCGTCCACGCCGTCATGATTGCCCGGCCGGACGCAGACGCCACCCCCGAGGAGGTCATCACCTGGTGCCGCGACCGGCTGGCGCACTTCAAGTGCCCCACGACGGCCGAGTTCACCCGCGAACTGCCGCGCACCACCACCGGCAAGGTGCTGAAGCGCGAACTGCGCGTTCAGCTGGCCGAGCGTGAGGCGGCCGACGCCGACGCGGCGCAGTAAACGAATCGCGCATCCTGGCGTTGCCTGGCGTCCGGCCCTTCCGCACGCCGCCCGGTGTGTTCAGACTGATGGATATGGACGACTTCGACGTTCTCGTGATCGGGTCGGGTCCTGGCGGGCAGAAGGCAGCCATCGCCGCGGCCAAGCTGGACCGGCGGGTGGCTATCGTCGAGCGTCCTCACATGCTGGGTGGCGTCTGCGTCAACACAGGCACGATTCCCTCTAAGACGCTTCGTGAAGCGGTCCTTTACCTGACCGGACTCGACCAGCGCGAGATGTACGGGATGAGCTACCGAGTGAAGGACGAGATCACCATCGGCGACCTCACGACGCGGACGCGCCACGTCGTCAGCCGTGAGGCTGACGTGGTGCGCAGCCAGCTCACCCGCAACCGGGTGACGATCCTGACCGGGTCCGCCCGGCTGACCAGTCCGACGACCGCCGACGTCATCGACTCCGAGGGCCGCGCCAGGCCGGTCAGCGCGAAGAAGATCATCATTGCGACCGGCACGAAGCCCGCCCGGCCAGCCAGCGTGGCGTTCGACGAGCGGACGATCATCGATTCCGACGGCATTCTCATGCTCGAGCGCATTCCGCGAACGATGGTCGTGGCCGGCGCCGGGGTCATTGGCATCGAGTACGCGTCGATGTTCGCGGCTCTCGGCACCAAGGTGACGGTCATCGAGCAGCGCGACCGCATGCTCGAGTTCTGCGACCTCGAGGTCGTCGAGGCGCTCAAGTACCACCTGCGCGACCTGGCCGTCACGTTCAGGTTCGGCGAGACCGTGACGGCGGTCGAGGCCAGGCCGGAGGGCGCCATCGCCGCCCTGGCCAGCGGCAAGCGCATCCCGGCCGAGACCGTCATGTACTCGGCCGGGCGGCAGGGCATGACCGACGACCTGGACCTGCCGGCCGCCGGGCTCAGCGCCGATGCCCGCGGCCGGATCAAGGTCGATGAGAACTACCGGACTGAAGTCCCGTCGATCTACGCCGTGGGCGATGTCATCGGGTTCCCGGCGCTGGCGGCAACGTCGATGGAGCAGGGCAGGCTCGCGGCTCACCACGCTTGCGACGAGCCATGCCACGCCACGAACCGGCTGCAGCCAATCGGCATCTACAGCCTCCCGGAGATCAGCTTTATCGGGCAGACGGAGGATCAGCTGACTCAGGAATGCGTGCCGTTCGAGGTCGGCGTCTCGCGGTACCGGGAGCTAGCCCGCGGCCAGATCGTCGGCGACTCCTACGGCGTGCTCAAGCTCCTGGTGTCGCCGGTGGACCGCAAGCTGCTCGGCGTGCACGTGTTCGGCACCGGCGCGACCGAGCTAGTGCACATCGGCCAGGCCGTCATGGGGTGCGGCGGGACGGTGGACTACCTCGTCGATGCCGTTTTCAACTACCCGACGCTGGCGGAGTCGTACAAGGTCGCCGCCCTCGACGCGACGAACAAGATGCGACAGGTGGAGCGGTTCTCGGCCTGACAGCGCCTGGCCCGCCTGCCCGCGGCCGCCGGCGCGGCACGGGTACCGGGCCGCGGGCGATGCTCAGCGGCAGCCGCAGGCCCCGCCGCAGCAGCCGCCGCCGGCGCTCGGCTGGGTGTCGTCGGCCCGGCCGCCGACGGCCACCGTGGACAGGAGCTTGACCGTGTCGTCATGGCCCTGCGGGCAGGTCGCCGGGGCGCTAGCCTCGCTCATCGGCCGGCTCCGCTCGAAGGTGTCTCCGCAGGCACGGCATCGGTACTCATATCGCGGCACGAGCCCGAGTTTACCTGGCCCGGCGCGATCAGGGGCCGGCCAGGCACAAGGCCGGGGCCGTTCAGTCCGAGGCCGACGAGGGAGCGGGCCGCGCTCCAAGGTCGCCGCCGGTGCCCGTCCATTTCCCGGCCGGGCTGCTGCCGGACCCGGCTCCGTTCCCCTTCGCCACTGCATCGGCCGCGAACGGGCCAATTGCCAGCGGCGCCCTGACCTTGTCGCCTGCCTCTTGGGCCAGCGAAGTCTCACTCGCGTGGTCTTCGTAGTAGAACTGCTTGCCCCGCAGCAGCGAGATCAGCGCGCCGGCAACCGACATCGCGATCGCGGCGCTGTAGACGACGACCAGGCCGTGCTTGAACGGGGCCGCGATCAGGTGCGGGAAGAACTGGGTCCCGGTCAGGACGGCGACGTCGTGAGCGGGCAGCTTGGCCAGAACTCCGGTCGGGCCGAGCAGGCCCTTGATGGGGTTATATCCGAGCAGTGCCGAGAACAGGGTGCTCACCGGAGGCAGGTGCGAGAGGTGACTGGCGACCGCGGCCGGCACGCCCTCGGCCCGCAGGCCGCTGCCCAGGGTCTTCGGGAGCGTGCTCGACAGGCCCGCGATCATCAGCGAGAAGAAGAACCCGATCGACAGCGACATGCCCGAGTTCATGAACACCGACCGCATGCCGGAGGCCGCGCCCCGGTGCTCGGCCGGGACGCTGCTCATGATCGAGGAGGTGTTCGGCGAGGCGAATAGCCCAGATCCGATGCCGTTGCAGAAGATGATGGCGGCGAACACTGGGTAGGAGAAGTCCACCGGCAGCAGCATCAGGCCGGTGAAACCGCACGCCGCGACGAGCAGGCCGGCCGTCGCGAACGGCCTGGCCCCGAACCGGTCGGACAGGTAGCCGGATATCGGCCCGGCAATCAGGAACCCGGCCGTCAGCGGGAGCATGTAGATACCCGCCCACAGCGGCGTGACCGTGAAGCTGTATCCGTGCAGCGGCAGCCAGATCCCGGCCAGCCAGATGACCAGCATGAACTGCAGGCCGCCCCGTGACATCGAGCTCATCAGGCTGGCTGCGTTGCCGGCGGCAAACGCGCGGATCTTGAACAAGCTCATGCGGAACATGGGCTCGGCGATCTTGGTCTCCACGATGCAGAAGATGACAAGCAGCGCGGCGCCTCCGGCCAGCCCGATGTCCACCTTCGGGTTAGTCCAGCCGGTGGAGTGCCCGCCGTAAGGCTGGATGCCGAACGTGATCGCGGCCAGCAGGCTGGTGGCGCCGACCGCGAACAGCGCGTTGCCCACCCAGTCGATCTTGGCCCGCTTGGTCGAGGCGATCTCACGCAGGCTGCGGTAGGCCCAGATCGTGCCCCAGACCCCGATGGGAACGTTGACCCAGAAGACTGCGCGCCAGTCCCAGGCAGCCAGCAGGCCGCCGAGGAGCAGGCCGACGAACTGCCCGGAGATGCCGGCGATCTGGTTGATGCCGAGCGCCATGCCTCGCTGGTTGGCCGGGAACGCGTCGGTGAGGATCGCGGCCGAGTTGGCCATCAGCATCGCCCCGCCGAATGCCTGGACCACGCGCCACAAGATCAGCCAGAGCGCGCCCCTGCCGCCGAGGAACGGATCGAGGGACAGCGCGATGGAGGCGAGGGTGAAGACCACGAAGCCCAGGTTGTAGATCTTGACCCGGCCATACATGT
>JASHUE010000322.1:0-3180 GCA_030040195.1 Streptosporangiaceae bacterium
CTGGCCGAACCAGCCCCAGATCGGCTGCCTCAGACGGTCCTGCAAACGCTCGGCCACGTAGAGGAAGGCCGGTGCGCCGGGTCCGGCGTTGAGGTACTTATAGGTGCAGCCGATGGCAAGATCAGCGTCGCTGGCGTCCAGTTCGACCGGAACCGCACCGACCGAGTGACACAGATCCCAGAGCGCGAGCGCTCCCGCCTCGTGGATCAGCCGGGTGAGCCGCTGCATGTCGGCGAGCGCGCCGCTCCGGTAGGCCACGTGGGACAGACTGACCAGTGCGGTCCGGTCGTCAAGCGCGTCCGCGAGTGCCTTTTCGCTGACGCCGTCGTCCATATCGGTGTGGATGAGCCGGAACTCGCAGCCGTGTTGCTGGGCGATGCCCTCAAGTACGTACCGGTCCGTCGGGAAGTTGTCGTCGTCGGTGATGATGACATCGCGGCCGTGCTGGTAGGCGAGGGCCGCGCTGGCCAGCTTGTACAGGTTGACGGTGACCGAATCGCATACGAGAACCTGGCCAGGGGCCGCGCCGAGCAGGTGCGTGGCGACCATCTCGCCGGCCTCGCGCGGCATCTCGATCCATGAGTTCCAGGACCTGACCAGGCCGACGCCCCAGTCCTGGTCGACCACCTCGGCGATCCGCGCCTGCGTCCGCACCGGCAGCGGACCGAGTGAGTTCCCGTCGAGGTAGATCAGGTCGCGATCGGCGTGGACGAAGCGGTCCCGGAACCCGGACAGCTCGTCGGCTGAATCAAGTGATTCCGCATATGACCGATCTGCCGAGAAAGTCATCACGTACCCCACACTAGCTGAGCGCCTGGCGCTTTCCGGGTACCCGCTGACGGTCACGGCTAACGCGCTGACGCGCTGACCAGGGCCTGGGCGTCCCGTCTGCCCCGGACGCCACTGGCCCATCATGCGCCACCGCTGCCACCCCGTGGCGGGCGGCTCCGGGCGGTCCCCGGCTCGCCGGGCCCCCGGCCGTAGGATCGAGATGTGCTCACTGACGCTGAGATAGGCCGGATTCTGGTAATCACCGCGCACCCCGATGATGTCGATTTCGGTGCCGCTGGCACCGTAGCGCGGTGGACAGACGCGGGCATTGACGTCAGCTACTGCATCGTCACGAACGGCGATGCCGGCGGCAGCGACCGGTCGGTGCCTCGGGACGAGATGGCCACGCTGCGCCAGGCCGAGCAGACTGCCGCGGCGAAGCAGGTCGGCGTGTCTGACCTCCACTTCCTCGGCTATCCCGACGGGCGGGTCGAGCCGACGCTGGGACTGCGCAAGGACCTGGCCAGGGTCATCCGGCTGCTGCGCCCTGACCGGGTGCTGTGCCAGTCGCCTGAGCGCAACTATGTGCGGCTGGGCATCGGACACCCTGACCATCGTGCGGTTGGCTCGGCCTCGCTCGACGCGATCTACCCCGATTCCCGTAACCCGTTCGCCTTTCCCGAATTGCTCGCGGACGAGAAGCTCGAGCCGTGGACGGTACGTGAGGTGTGGATCGCCGGAGGCCCGGCGCCGACGGATTACGTCGACATCACCGACACCTTTGCCCGCAAGCTCGCGGCGCTGCGGTCCCACGTCAGCCAGGTAAAGGACATCGACGGCCTGGAGGAGATGCTGCGAGGCCGGCTCGGTCGCGCGGCGGCTGAGGGCGGCCTGCCCGAGGGCAGGCTGGCCGAGGCATTCCAGGTGCTGCAGTCGGGCTAACGACCGAGGCAACCGGCTGCGGCGATCCAGTCCGGCGATCCAGTGCCTGCAGTCGGGCTAAAGACGGCGGAAACCGGCTGCGGCGATCCGTAGCTATACCACGTGTTTGCTGTCCGTTCACTTTCTGGTTGACGATTAGAAATGTGCGTAGAAGAGCCTGTTTGGGCCTGCGGCGTATTTGGCTGCGTCGTGGAGCGTCGCTGCTGGCACTGGAGGGGCTTTTGTCATGGCCGTCGCGCTGACCTCTGCCCGGCCGGCGCCAGCCGAGGATGACGTTCCGCGCACGATCGTGTCCCGGCCGTCACGAGGTGACTTGGTCTTCCGGAGCATCCTGCGCCTGGCCGGGCTGTCGAGCTTCGCGATCACGGGCCTGATCCTGGTATTCCTGATCATCCGGAGCAGCTGGGCGTTCCATGCCGACGGGTTTAGCTTCTTCACGAAGCAGAACTGGATCTTCGTCGACAACGAGTTCGGGATCGGCGGGGTCCTGCCGGACACACTCATCATCGCCGCGATCGCGAGCATCGTCGGTATCCCCGTCGCGCTGGCAACGGCCATCTTCATCTCCGAGTACGTGCCTGTGCGACTGCGCCGCGTCCTGATCGCTGTCATCGACCTCATGGCAGCCATCCCGAGCATCATCTACGGGGTCTGGGGACGGTTCTTCCTGATGCCACGGGCAATCGGGGTCATGGGCTGGCTGGCTGACCATCTGTCCTGGTTCCCGCCGTTCAAGGTGACCATCGAGTACACGCCGTCGACGTTCGTCGGCTCGCCCTTCCTGGCCGGCCTGGTCGTCTCGCTGATGATCATCCCGATCGTGACCTCGCTGTCGCGCGAGGTTTTCTCCCAGGCGCCGCAGGGTGAGCGGGAGGCCGCCTACGCGCTTGGCTCAACGCGCTGGGGGATGGTCAGGACGGTCGTCATCCCGTTCGGCCGGGGCGGCGCGGTCGGCGCCTGCATGCTGGGGATCGGCCGGGCGCTGGGCGAGACGATCGCGGTGCTGCTGATCGTCAGCGCCATCTTCAAGGTCAACTGGCACGTCGTACAGTCCGGCGGCAATTCGATCGCGGCGCTCATCGCGGGCGAATGGAGCTCAGCTAGCGCCGATCAGTTGTCCGCGCTCATGGCCGCCGGACTAGTGCTTTTCGCCATCACGATCGTGGTGAACTCGCTGGCCGCGATCATCATCAGCAGATCGCGGTCGGGTGCCGCCACCGCGGACTGACGGCACGATCGGCTGACAAACAGGAGCATTCGATGACCACCGCCGGTACCAGCGCGCGGCAGACCAGCCAGGACAGCGTCGACGAGCCGCTGCGCATCCAGACGGTCACGCCCGAAGACGTGCTCACGGTGGCGGGCGCCGCGATCGGCGCGCTGGGCCTGGATTGGCTTGTATACGAGCGGCTGCTGCCCTTCACCGGTGCCCTGGGATTCTGGGTCTGCTGGTATGTGCTCTTCGCT
>JASHUE010000323.1:0-5965 GCA_030040195.1 Streptosporangiaceae bacterium
CTGCCGGTCGCCGAGATCCTCACCGAGCGCGCCGCACGTACCAGCCCGCACGCCGCGGCGGCGGGCATGGCCACGACGGGGGCGGACCCGACCCTGGGCCGCGTCAGCGGGGTCAGGTTCGCCGACGCCTCTGAGCTGGCCGCGCCTGCCATCGTCCTGGCCGCCGGGTGGAAGTCGGCCGGGTTCCCCGGCCTGCCACCCGGATGCGCTCCTCCGGTCCGGCCGGTGAAGGGCCAGATCCTGCGGCTGCGTTCCACGGCGACGACGATGGCGGCCGGCCTGCCGCCCGGACTGCTGCGGCGAACGGTGCGCGGGATCGTCCGGGGGTCAAGCGTCTACCTCGTGCCGCGCGAGAGCGGCGAACTGGTCGTGGGGGCCACTCAGGAGGAACTCGGCGCGGACACGACGGTCACCGCTGGCGGGGTCTGGGAGCTGCTACGAGATGCACGCGCGCTGGTACCCGGCGTCACGGAGCTGGCGCTGGCCGAGGTCGTCGCCGGCTTGCGACCGGGAACGCCAGACAACGCCCCGCTGCTCGGCCCGGCCGCCCTGCCGGGACTCGTTCTGGCCACCGGCCACTTCCGGTCGGGCGTGCTACTCGCTCCGGTCACAGCCGATACGGTCAGCCGCTATCTGCTGACCGGACAGTCCGATCCGCTCTGGGCAGCCTTCGGCCCCGACCGGTTCCCCGCCGTCGCCGGACGACCCCGGCCGACGGCGCCCGTCACCCAGGTGGCCGCGACATGACAGTGGTCGTGAACGGCGAGCCGCACGTCGCAGCCAGCCCCATGTCGCTCGCCGACGCGGTGGCGCTGCTGACTGCCGCGCCGACCGGGGTGGCTGCCGCCGTGAACGGAGAGGTGGTCCGCCGGGCGGAGTGGACATCGACGCAGCTAGCCGACGGTGACGAGATCGAGGTCCTCACGGCGGTGCAGGGAGGTTGAGAATGGACGATCCGCTGCTCATCGCCGGTGAGTCGTTTAACTCCCGGCTGATCATGGGCACAGGCGGCATGCCGAGCCTGGACGTGCTCGACCGCGCGCTCGTCGCGTCTGGCACCGAGCTCACCACCGTCGCCATGCGCCGGGTTGACCCGTCCGCGGCCGGCTCAGTCCTGGACCTGCTGGCCGCGCGCGGCATCCGCGCGCTGCCCAACACCGCCGGCTGCTATACGGCCGCCGAGGCGGTCCGGGTGGCGAAACTGGCCCGCGAGGCCCTGGGCACCAACTGGATCAAGCTTGAGGTGATTGCGGATGAGCGCACCCTGCTCCCTGACCCGGTCGAGCTGCTCGCCGCCGCCGAGCAGCTGGTGGCGAACGGATTCGTCGTGTTGCCTTACACCAACGACGATCCCGTGCTGGCCCGCCGTCTGGAGCAGGCAGGCTGCTCCGCGGTGATGCCGCTGGGCTCGCCAATCGGCTCAGGCCTGGGCATCAGGAACACGCACAACATCGAGCTGATCGTCGAGTCGGCGGGTGTGCCGGTGATCCTGGACGCGGGGATCGGCACGGCCAGCGACGCGGCGATCGCCATGGAGCTGGGTTGCGCGGCGGTGCTGCTGGCCACCTCGGTCACCAGGGCCCGCGACCCGGAGCTGATGGCCGAGGCGATGCGGCTGGGCGTCGCCGGCGGGCGGCTGGCCTACCACGCGGGCCGCATTACCCGGCGCCGGTACGCGCAGGCATCCTCCCCGCCGACCAGCTGAGGCGAGGGCGGCGCCGGCCACCTGCCATGGCTTTATCGGGCCAGGACTCGTTTTCGCACCCTAGACTGCTCCCGATGGATACGACGCTGTCAGCACCGATCGGGCAGTTGCTCGACGGCCGCTACCTTGTCGAGTCGCAGCTCGCCCGCGGTGGCATGGCCGCCGTCTACCTGGGCCGGGACGTGCGGCTCGACCGGACCGTCGCGCTGAAGATCGCCCATCCGGAGCTGGCCCGCGACCGCGAGTTCACCGATCGGTTCATCGGTGAGGCCCGCGCGGTCGCCCGGCTATCCAGCCCGAACGTCGTTGCCATCTTCGACCAGGGCTCCACTGGCGACATCAACTACATCGCGATGGAGTACGTGCCAGGGCCGACCCTGCGCGAGTTGCTCAACGCCCGCGGGCGGCTGAGCCCGCGGGAGTCCCTGGACATCATCGAGGGCGTGCTCAGCGGGCTTGCCGCAGCCCACGACGCCGGGATCATCCACCGGGATGTCAAGCCCGAGAACGTGCTGCTCGGCACCGGCGCCACGGTGAAGGTCGTCGACTTCGGCCTGGCCAGGGCGGCGGCTGGCATGCGGAACACCAGGACCGGCCTGCTCATCGGCACTGCCGCCTATCTCGCCCCCGAGCAGGTCTCGTCGAACGCCTCGGATGCCAGGACGGACGTGTACGCGGCGGGCGTGATGCTGTTCGAGATGCTCACCGGGTCCCAGCCGCATACCGGCGACACACCGCTCGCCGTTGCCTACAAGCACGTCAATGCGGCTGTCCCGGCGCCGTCGAGCCTGGTTCCCGACCTGCCGCCGGCGCTCGACGCGCTGGTCGCGCTCAGCACCAATCGCGACCCGGCGCTGCGGCCGCCGGGCGCGGCGCACTTTCTGCACGCCATCGGCCAGGTCCGGCGGGGCATGCCCATTCCGCCGGTCTATCCAGGCGCGCCCGCCGCGGCACAGGGCACCGGTCACCAGGCTTCAAGCGGCGGGGGCGCAGGCACTTTCAGCATGGCCGCGACCGGCCGGATCAGCCCTGGCGCGGTGGCCGCGGGGACGGCCGGTCCGGCGATCTCCTCGCATCACACCATGATCGTTCCGGCCGGGGCGATGGAGGCCGGCTACGCCGGTGACGGCGCCGGCTATGCCATGCAGCCACGACGCTCCCGCGGGTACCGAGAGCCGTTCCTGCAGCGCTGGCTCTTCAGCCGCCGGATATTGATCGTCCTGGCCGTGATCGTGATCGGCGCGGCGACCTGGTGGCTGGTCGCGGGCCAGTACTTCAGCCTGCCCAGGGTGACTGGCATGACCGTGAGCGCGGCCAAGGCCGATCTGGCCAGTACGGGCCTGACCGCAAGGCTCGGGAGTTCCAGGCATAGCGACACGGTGGCGGCGGGCGATGTCCTCGCTACCGTTCCTGCCTCGGGATCGAATGTCAAGCATGGCCAGGTGATCACCATCATCATCTCGCTCGGCCCGGAGCTGGCCACGGTCCCGAATGTGACGGGCCAGACGCTTGCCAGCGCTCAGCAGGGCCTTGAGCAGGCCGGGCTCACGCCCGCCCCACCGACCTACGAGACGTCCTCCGCAGTAGCGCCGGGGATCGTCATTGCGACCGACCCGGTCGCCTACACGAACTGGCCGAAGGACAAGCCCGTGGGCCTCATCGTCAGTTCGGGGCCGCCGCTCCCGGATTTCGTGGGAGTGCCGCTCACCCAGGCTGAAGGCGAGGCCGGATCGGTCGGGGTGACGCTTCAGCCGGAGAGGGCGGCGACGAGCAACCTGCCGGCCGGCACCGTGATCCGCCAGTCCCCGGCGCCGAACACCGCGATGAGGCCGGGCGAGGTCGTCGTCGTCTGGTTCTCCCCCGGCCCGCCCGAGGTCGCGGTGCCCGACGTGGACGGCCTGTCACAGCAGCAGGCAGTGCAGGAACTCCACGCCGCGGGCTTCCAGGTCTCGGTCAATAACACTTTCGGCGGCATCGCGGGCAGCGGGGTGACGAGCTACTCGCCAACCGGCGAGGCCCCGAAGGGCTCGACGATCACCATCAACATCGGGTTCAACCTCTAGGCGACCAGGTCTCGCGGGCTCGAGCGCCCAGCTGGTGCCCGGAGGGTCACGGCCGGGCTACAGCGGCGGCCCCTCGCCCTCCAGTTCCTGGTAGGAGTACCGCTGCTCCCGCCAGGGGTCGGCGACATTGTGGTAGCCGCGCTCCTCCCAGAAGCCGCGCCTGTCGACGGTCATGTACTCGACCGCGCGCACCCACTTGACGCTCTTCCAGGCGTAGAGGCTCGGGACGACCAGGCGCAGCGGGTACCCGTGCTCGGGAGTCAGCGGTTCGCGGTCGCAGTGGGTTGCCAGAATCGTGTCCTCCGCGGCAAAGTCACCGATCCGCACGTTCGCGCTGTAGCCGAAGTCAGCCCAGATCATCACGTGCGTCACCGCGGGGGCAGGCGGGAACCCGAGCAGCAGGTCGGCAGCCAGCACCCCCGACCAGCAGATGCCGGGCACTGTGAACTTCGTCACGCAGTGAAAGTCGGCCGTTACTTCGGCCATCGGAAGCTGAGCGATGTCATCCCAGCTCAGCCTGGCCTCATTGCCCGACTCGGTCGCGCCGAAAATTCTCAGGTCCCAGGTCTGCGGGTTGAAGGCCGGCACGGGTCCGTAGTGCAGGACCGGCAGAGTGCGGGGAATGTACTGACCAGGGGGCAGGTCTCCCGCCTCCCCGGCGGGCTGCTGCGGATGGCCCGTCCCGGACTGCGCCTGGTCTGCGAGCGGGCCAGCGTCCCAAGCCGCGCGCGAGTCCTGCGCTCGCCCGCTGCTCTCGCGCGCGCCTGTATCAGGCTGCGTCATCTCAGGCTGACCTGCCCCTTCCCGCATAGCGCAGCACCCAGCCGCGAAATCGACCCTTGTTCTCGCAGGTGGAGCTATCTTGCCACCTCCCGAAAACTGACTGAGCCTGGCCCACCGGCCAGACCGCATCGCCCCGAGTGGGCTAAGCTACGGCTCATGCGTAGCGAGTATTGGTTTGGTTTTGGCTACCGGCCCGGCCCTGGGACGGTCGCCCGCCAGACTCTGCGCTGACGCGAGCGACGCTAACCGAAGCCCCGGGCCGGAACGGCCCGGGGCTTTTCGTCATGATGGAGTCGAGGAGGACGTCGTGGTGGTGGTTATGGCCCCGGAGGCCACGCAAGCCGATATTGCTGCAGTTGTCGAACTGGTCCAGGCGGCGGGCGGCGAGGCTTTCGTCAGCCGCGGCGTATCCCGGACGATCATCGGCCTCGTCGGCGATGTCGAGCAGTTCGGCGCCCTGAACCTGCGAAGCTACAGCGGTGTCAGCGACGTCGTGCGCATATCCGTGCCGTACAAGCTGGTCAGCAGGGAGCATCACCCGAACCGATCGGTGATCCACGTCGGCGGCGTGCCGATCGGGCCGGATACGGTCACGGTCATCGCCGGACCGTGCACCGTGGAGACTCCCGAGCAGACCCTCACGTCGGCACGGATGGCCCAGGCGGCCGGGGCGTCGCTGCTGCGCGGCGGCGCGTTCAAGCCGCGCACGTCGCCGTACGCCTTCCAGGGCCTCGGCGAGGCCGGGCTGCGGATCCTGGCGGACGTCCGGGCCGAGACCGGTCTGCCGGTCGTGACCGAGGTCATTGATCCGGCCACCGTCGACCTCGTGTCCTCGTACGCGGACATGCTGCAGGTGGGGACCCGCAGCATGCAGAATTTCACGTTGCTCCAGGCGGTGGGGTCGGCCAGCAAGCCGGTGCTGCTCAAGCGGGGCATGAACGCCACCATTGAGGAGTGGCTGATGGCCGCCGAGTACATTGCGCAGCGCGGCAACCTCGACATCGTGCTGTGCGAGCGGGGCATCCGGACGTTCGAGACCGCAACCAGGAACACGCTGGACATCAGCGCGGTACCCGTCGCACAGCGGCTGTCCCACCTGCCGGTGATCATCGACCCGTCACATTCGGGCGGCCGACGCGATCTCGTGCTCCCGCTGACGCGAGCCGCGATCGCCGTCGGCGCGGACGGGATCATCGTCGACGTGCATCCGCAACCGGCGGCGGCGATGTGCGACGGCGACCAGGCGCTCACCGGCGACGACATCAGGGAACTGGCGACCGCGGTCCGCACGCTGCCGCAGCTGCTCGGCCGCGAGCTAGCGCCGGCGCCGGTGCCGGCCGGGGCCCGCTGAGGCCCGGAGCGCGCCTGGCCAACGCTAGGACGCCTCCCGCCACGACGCGATCGCCGGCACCTG
>JASHUE010000026.1:0-3414 GCA_030040195.1 Streptosporangiaceae bacterium
ACTCGGTCGTCGGTACGATCTTCACCCGCCTGCTGCTGCTGATGGTGTTGAGCTCGGCCGTGGGCACGACCCAGACCACGATTCTGCCGAACGCCAGGACCACCGTGTCGATGGCCTTCCACAAGGCGTTGCCGGCCATCTTCGGCCGGATCCACCCGCGCTATCTGACCCCGACGTTCTCCACGATCTCGTTCTCGGTCGTCTCGATCATCATGTACGTGATCCTGAACTACGTGTCCGGCGGCGACATCATCGGCGATGCGGTGACCGGGTGCACGTTCTTCGTCGCGGTGTACCTGGGCATAACCGGGTTCGCCTGCACCTGGTTCTACCGCCGGGTGCTGCTGCGCAGCGTCAAGGACTTCCTGCTCAAGGGGCTCATGCCGCTGCTGTCGGGCGTCATGCTGTTCGGCCTGCTCGGGTGGAGCGTCTACTTCTACTGCAATCCGGGCAACAGCGACACCACCTGGCTGATGCCGTTCGCGCCGCACTGGCGGGTTGGCGGGGTGCTGTCGATCGGCTTCGTCACTGCCCTGGCCGGCCTGGTGTGGATGCTGACCGAGCGCGCGCGCAAGCCCGAATTCTTCCGCGGCGAGATGGAGAGCCAGGTGGCCCTGACCGACGACGGTCAGGTCATTCAGGTCGGCGGCGAGCCCGCCTAGCGCCGCTCCCGGCTAGAGCGGCTCCCGCGGCAAGCCGCGGGAGCCGCTCTCGTGATGTGCCCGCCCGGGGGGACGACCCCCCGTACCCCCCGCGAGCCGCAGCACGTTCGCGATGACCCGGTGCCCGGCGTCGCCCGCCGTGGTGAGGATCGACTCGGGGTGGAACTGCACGCCCCAGCGGCCGCGCCCGGCGTCCTCGATCGCCATCACCACGCCGTCGGCCGTCACCGCGGTCACCTCGAACCCGCCGCCGACCTGCTCGGGGCGGGCGTGCAGCGAGTGGTAGCGGGCCGCGGTGAACTCGGGCGGCAGCCCGGCCAGCAGGGACCCGCCGAGCACCCGGACCCGGCCCGGCTTGCCGTGCACCGGCGTGCCCAGCAGCCCGAGCGAGCCGCCCGCGTGCTCGACCATCGCCTGCAGGCCAAGGCACACCCCGAACGCGGGCAGCCCGCGCTCGTCCAGCGCCGTCAGCAGCTTGTCGCAGCCGAAGTCGGACGGCCGGCCCGGACCCGGCGAGAGCACGACCAGGTGAGGGGCGTACTCGTCGAGCAGGCTGGCGTCGAACCCGGCCCGCAGCGTCGTGACCGTCGCGCCCTGCTCGGCGAAATATCCCGCCAGCGTGTGGACGAACGAGTCCTGGTGATCCACGAGCAGCACCCGCAGCCCGTCGCCGGGCAACGGGCGCGCGACGGGCGCCCCGGACACCCCTAGTTCCCGCCCTGATCCCGAGTCTGCGGCCGACGCGAGCGTTTCCAGCAGCGCGCGCGCCTTCAGGATCGTTTCCCGCTCCTCGTCCTGCGGGTCGGAGTCGAACAGCAGCGTGGCCCCGGCGCGGACGGCGGCGACGCCGCCGGTGATGTGGGCCGTGCGGAGGGTCAGGCCGGTGTTCATGCCGCCGTCGAAGCCGATCCACCCGACCGCGCCGCCGTACCAGCGGCGCGGCGCCCGCTCGTGGTCCTCGATGAACTGCATGGCCCAGTTCTTCGGGGCGCCGGTCACGGTCACCGCCCACATGTGAGTGAGAAACGCGTCCAGCGCGTCCAGGCCCGGCCGCAGCCTGCCCTCGACGTGGTCGACGGTGTGGATGAGCCGGCTGTAGATCTCGATCTGCCGCCTGCCGATCACGCGCACGCTGCCCGGCACGCAGATCCGCGACTTGTCGTTGCGGTCCACGTCCGTGCACATGGTCAGCTCGGACTCCTCCTTGGGCGAGGTGAGCAGCGTGCGGATGGCCTCGGCGTCCTCCAGCGGGCTCGCGCCGCGGGCGATCGTACCGGCAATCGGGCACGTCTCCACCCGGTCGCCGGTCACCCGCACATACATCTCCGGTGACGCGCCGACCAGGTACTCGTCCTCGCCGAGGTTCAGGAAGAACTCGTACGGCGCCGGGTTGCGCGCGCGCAGCCGCTCGTAAAACGCGGCGGGCGCGGAGCAGGGAGCGTAGAAGGTGTGGCTCGGGACCACCTCGAACAGGTCGCCGCGAGCGAATTTCTCCCTCGCCTGCTCGACCACGCGCGCGTAGCTGCCTGGCTGCGGGTCGTCAGGGACGTTCAGGGCGGGAACGAAGTCGTCCGCCCGGCCGCGGCCGTCCGCCGGGCCGGCCGGCTCCCTGGCGAGGGCCCCGGTGCTGGCGCCGTCCTGAGTATCGAAGTCGTAGCTGAAGCAGGTCGCCTCCTCCCGCTTGCGGTCCAGCACCCACAGCCGATCGGGCAGGTGCAGGACCAGGTCGCGGGCGTCGGCGTCGCGCTGCTGGCGCAGCCGCACCGGCTCGAACTGGAACGCCAGGTCGTAGCCGAACGCCCCGTAGAGGCCAAGATGGGGGTCGGGGCCCGCAAACGCCGCGATGATCTCCCGCACGGCGGAGAACACGGTGGGCCGGCGGCTGCGGTCCTCCTCGGCGAAGACGCCTTCTTCCTCCTCCACGACGACCTCGACCTGGCGGGCCTGATCCGCGGATTGCTGCGGCGTCCCGGCTCGGCGCAGGGCCGCCGCCAGGACCGGCAGCAGCACCAGGCCACGCTCGTTCAGCGCGGTCACGCTGATCCGGCGGCCGCGCGCGACCACCTGGATGGGCGGGTCCACGTAGGCCATGTGCCAGCGGCTGTACCGGCCCGGGTACTCCATGCCCGAGCTCAGCACGCCGCCCGGCCGGTCCTGCACCTGGCGGGTGATCTCGTCGAGGACGGCCGGGTTGAACGGCTCGGCGGCGCGGTGCACGCGCACGCCCGCCGGGGTCAGGTAACTGGTGGACTGGTCCATCTGGGCCTCGCCGGTGTCATGCCCTGCGGCCGACGGCCACGAGAAAGGCGACCGCCCGGCCGAAGGACGGTCGCCTGTTCTGGTCTGCTGAGCGCGCGAACCCGGCACCGCCTAGAGGCGGCGCCACCAGCCGGTCTGAGGGCGCGTGCGCATGCGGGGTAGCTTAGCCGGGTCACGCTGTGTAGACAACGGTGATCGAGACCGACAGCTGCTGGGTACCGGGCGAGATCGGCACCGACGCCCTCGCGCTCGAATTGGCGGTGCCGAACTCCAGCGGGATCGAGGTGGACTGCTGGACCGGGCTGATGCTGATCACCGGCCCGAGGGACTCGCCCAGCGCGCTGGCGAACTGCTCAGCCTGCGCCTTGGCGTTGGCGACCGCCCGGGCCCTGGCCGCCGCCATGAGCGGGCCGGTACTGGTCAGGTTCAGGGACACGCCGTCGACCGTTACCGCGTTGCCGCCGGCCTGCACCGCCGCCTGGATCTGGCTGCC
>JASHUE010000027.1:0-3032 GCA_030040195.1 Streptosporangiaceae bacterium
GACTGCTATGGCGAGCACGACGGCTATCGCCAGGACGACCCCGACACAGGTGCGTTGCGGGCTTGCGTACCCAGCCAGCTGCGGGCTGGGACCATCTGCATCAGCATGATCGGTGATCATGAGAAATGCGGCGTCTGCCATGCCGTTGGCGCGGATCGTGAAGGTCGGCGAATCGCTCCCTTCGCAGCCGCGCTGCAGGGGGCCGCCGAGGATCAGATCCTCCTGCGCCGTCCTGTCCAGCGGCTGCCATGCAGCTTCGGAGGCTGCCCACCCGGCGCTAGTCATGACGGGAGGAACTGCCTCGCGCCCGAGCCCGAGCAACGCACTCAGAGTGGCGGCAGCACCATCCGTCACCGCTGCCAGAGACACCGGCTTGCCAAACCAGGAACTGACGTCCGCGGACATGGCCGCGACACTACGGTTCATGCTCACGGGTCGTCCAGCCAGTTCTGCTGGATCCCGGATGGCTGCGCATGACCGCCGGTGCCGAAGCGGGGTCAATGTGGAGCGCCCGGAGCGCGCAGCGCGAGGACGAACGATGTTGAGGCCGCGCAGGCCCGGCGTAGCCTCGGCGGTCCGGGATCGCCGGTGTCACCCTCGGGGCCGGGTTCCGTGGGCCATCAACGAGCTCGGCCGGGGGACGGGGCTGCCGACCGCCGTCAGCAGGCAGAACAGCGAGTGGTGGTGGGGACCCGGTAACCCGCACGCCACCACCATCGTGGCCGTCGGGCCAGGGCCCGCCGACGGCGGCACCGGCTACGGCGCCTATCTCGGCCAGTTTTTCACTCATGTGCGGGTGGCGGCCACGCTGTCGAACCCGTACGGCATCCACAACCAGCTGTGGGGCGGCCACGTCTACATCTGCACCGGCCCTCGCGAGCCGTGGGGCCAGATATGGCCACAGCTACGCGAATACACCTGACAGCAGACCGCCGTCATCACCGAACCCCGCGCCTCCACCGGGCACACGGGGCTGCCGTACCCGTCGACCTTGCCCGTGGGCTGGGGCATCAGCGAGCCAGCACGATCACCGCACGGACACCACGCACGATGGCCCGTGCCCCGGTCAAATACTCGCGGAACAAGAACCAGAGCCGGACATTCTGCCCGCCGTGCACGGCGCATCAAGCGCAATCGCCGCTCGCGCCGATTCGGCGGGGCGGCCTGGCGCGCGACGACGTGCGAGTCTGGTCACGCTCTGTGACGGCCATGGTGTCTGCTTCGTGGCCGCCAGGGGGCAGCTCCGGATGGTCGTCGACAGCCGGCAATGCGTCCTCACCGTGCCAGCGCACGACCCTGTGTCATCCTGCTCTGGCGCTGCGGGAGCCGGAGCAGGCCGACGATCGAGAGGATGAGCAAATAGCGGCGCGACTGCGTCATACTCAGCGCTGGGCAGGTTGTCGCCCAGGGTAGGTGCCGATGGATGACCCGAACGACCCGACTAGCCCGGATAACTTGTCGTGGAACTGGGTGCGCGGGGGACCGAAGTGGCGCCCGTTCAGCGGACGACAGGCCTGGCTGCGGCCTGGTGGGCTGCGCGTACCACGGCCCCCGGGGCCACCCCCGAAGCCGAGTAAGGCCGAGCGCGAACGGGAAGAGCGCGCCGACGCGCGAGCGGAGCGGCTGCACCTAGTCGGGCTGAGCAACGCCGGGGTGCTCATCATGAGCGTGGTCCTCGCCGTGGTGGTGATCAGCCTGGTCCTGGTGCTGGTCATCCACCATTAGCCGCGCTGTCTCTGCCTGACCCTGCTTCTTGATCTTGGAACACCACCCCACGGCGCCGCGGAATCTGAAACGGAGTTGTCCAGAAGTTGCCCGGTACTTCGTCGTCACAGCAGAAGCTCTCGCTAACGTCGCGAGAGATGGCCAACTGCGGTGATGCAGTCCAAGGAGGCAACAGTGATAGACCGGGCCGAAGATGAGATCAGGGCGCCCGAGGCAACGGAAGGCGCACCGCTGCCATCGGTGACAGATCGGGCAAGCTGGCAGGCACAGATCGACGAGTTGGTAGTCCGCGAGAAAGCGCATACGCGTGAAGGCGACGCCATCGCCGCAGCACGGCGCCGGCTCCCGATGGTCGAGATCGACGGCTCGATTCCGGTGACCGGCGAGCGCGGCCGCGTCCCGCTGCTTGCTGTCTTCGAAGGCCGGCGGCAGCTGGTGGTGTACTACCACATGTGGCACGACGGGAAGTCGGCCCGGGACCAGTGCGAGGGGTGCACGTTCTTCAACGGCCAGGTCAGCGAGCTGTCGTACCTCCACGCGCGCGATGTCACCTACGCGACGTTCTCGCAGGGCCCGTACGAGGAGTCCGCCGCCTACCGCCGTTTCATGGGCTATGACATGCCCTGGTACTCGGCGCGGGAGTCCGAGGATGCGCTGCTGGCCGGGCGCTGGTTCGGCATGCTGGTGTCCTACCTGCGGGACGGTGACCGGGTGTTCGAGACGTACTGGACGACCGGCCGCGGCACCGAGGTCATGGCCCCGGCGTACGGGATCCTCGACCGGACGATCTACGGCCGCCAGGAGCCGTTCGAGGACTCGCCTGAGGGCTGGCCACAGCACTGGGTGAACAACGGCAGCCAGTTCCGCACGAACGGCCGACCGAGTGCGCAGTGGTCGCGCCTGGCCGCTGGCCGCTCCGACGATCTCACGGCAAACCCGGCCTCCTGAACTACCGACGCCACGACGTACGCGACCTTAGAGCGAGCCGGCCACCTGGCCGGGCTGTGGATCGAGAAGGGGATCGCGATCCATAGCCGCGCCGAACTGCAGATCACCGCCGCGGCGCCCCGGTTTGGCGGGTACGAGCGAAAGACCGATCGCCAGCTGCCGGTCATCCGCCGGGCACCGCGGTCGGGCTAGCTGCGGGCAACCAGCGAGCCTCTTTACGCGGCGATCAGCGATCAGGCCCAGATCGCGTCGAACTGCGCGGCGTCCAGCGGCAGCAGCCAGCACGCGGCGACGAGGCCGGCACGTACCTCGTAAAGCCCGACCGTTGACCAGTCGCGGCGTCGGCCGGCGATGACCGC
>JASHUE010000324.1:0-3738 GCA_030040195.1 Streptosporangiaceae bacterium
GCTTTCGAGGCCGAGTACCAGCCGGCGAACGGCGCGGGCGCGATGTCGTTGACTGAGGTCACGTTGACGATCCGGCCTCCGCCCTGGGCGCGCATCAGTGGCACTACCGCCCGGACGAGCCGCATGGGCCCGAACACGTTCACCTCAAAGATCCGGTGCGCCTCCGCGTCCGTCGTCTCCTCCAGCGGCGCCACGACGCCGGTGCCAGCGTTGTTGACCAGGACATCCAGCCGACCCGCCGCTTCTATCACCGACCCGACAGCCTTCTCGGCGGCTGCCGGATCAGAAACGTCCAGGGGCACAGGCGTGACGCCTGCGGGAAGAGGAACGCTCGCGGGGTTGCGCGATCCGCAGAACACCCGGTCCCCGGCCGCCGCGAGCCGCCGCACGGTCGCCAGGCCGATGCCGCTGCTGCCCCCGGTGATGAACACGACCGTCATGGGCCGACCGTAACACGGCCTGCCGGGCATTTTGACCAAGCATGTTCAATTACGCGCCGTTTTTGAGGGGAACGAAGTGTATTTCGCTGGGCGTGTCATTACGAGCGCGACTGCGGGCCATACATGAATGGCATACAACGACCGCGTTCACCGGGCCGTCGCCAGGATCTTGCGTACTCGAACTCCTGAGTCGCCCAGCGCCTCAGCTGCCGCAACGATGCTTCGGGCCGGACACAACGTTTCCTCAGCCGCAACCTTTTGTTTATATCGTCTTCATCTGGTATCGCGAGCATCCTGACATGGCCGCAGACTTCTCACGCCCGGGCGCTTCCCGCAATTCTCATCCACCAGTTCCAATGGTCGAGCAGCACGAACTCTTCCAGCAGATGCTGCGACGCAGCGTGGTCAGCCGCAGGACCATGCTGCGCGGGAGCATAAGTGCGGCCGGGGCCGCCTTCCTGCTCGGCGGCGGTTTCGGTGAGCTGGCGTTCGCCGACGCGCTCAGCAGTACCGGCACCGTGGCCGGCGGTTTCGTCGTGAATGGCCGTCACCTGTCCTTCGGTCCGGATCCGCGGCGCCAGATGTGGGTCGCCGGACAGCTGTTCGACGTGAACCAGTACAACGCCGTCCCATCAGGGATCAAGGTTTCCGTCGAGTTCGGACACGATGCGACCTATGGCCGCCTGGTGCCGGCCGAGCTTCGAGAGCTCATCACGCACGTGCCAGTGTGGAACGGGGTCGCCACCGGGCCGGTCACGGCCTCCACGACCGACCTGCTGAACGCCGATCAGTTCTACGTCCACGCGCTGCTGGACGGCCTGGAGCCGGGCCAGACTTACCACTACCGATTCACGTACTGGAAGGACGGAGAGCGCGGCTGCACGCCCGACGCGACCTTCACCACCGCGCCGGGAGGTCGTCGCCGTCTGGACCCGTTCACGTTCACGGCTTACGGCGACCAGGGCATCAACGGGGCCCCCGGAACGGGCCTCACGCTCGACAATGCCATCTCGCTACAGCCGGAGTCGTCGACTCACATCACCGACGACTACTACAACTCGGCCGATCCCGACTATTACAACCCGACGTCGACGACCGCGCCCACCGACATCCCCCCGGTCGCGGCGCTGGTCAACCAGATCACGCTGGTCCGCAATCCGGTCAACTTCACTCCCTCGCGATTTACGCTGCTCGCGGGCGACATCTGCTATGCCAACCCGAGTGGCGACGCGCAGCCGATTATCAACCCCGACGGATACGACGGCACCCAGCCCGGCGACACGAACACCCCGGCTCCGCCGGCGAACAGCGGGGGCTGGGACGATTTCGATCCCTACGTCTGGACCAGCTACCTCAGCACCATCGAACCCAGTTCGGCTTTCATCCCGTGGATGTTCGCGACAGGCAACCACGACGTCGAGCTGTTCACCGCCTCGCTCGACGCCGACGCGACGACGATCGCCGACTACGGTTCCATCGGCTATGGCGGCCACGCTCACCGGCTGGACCTGCCGAAGAACGGCCCAAGCCCGTGCCCGTCCGTCTACAGCGTGACGTACGGCAACGTTGGCATTGTCAGCGTGGACGCGAATGACCTCAGCTACGAGATCCAAGGGCTGCTCGGATATAGCGGCGGCGCCCAGGCGCGATGGCTGAGGCAGCGGTTGGGCGAGTTCCGCGCCGATCCGGAGATCGACTTCATCATCGCGTTCTACCACCATTGCGCGTTCTCGACGTGTGAGAGCCACTCCTCTGACGGCGGCGTGCGCAAGGTCCTGGCCCGGCTGTTCGCCGAGTACAAGGTGGATCTGGCCATCCAGGGGCACAACCACCTGTACGAGCGGTCGAACCCGATCCGGTATGACCCGGCAACGAACAGCGGTACGTCGTCCACGCAGGCGGTGTCGCTCTCGCCGACGGATCCGGCCGTCGTCTACCCGGAGAAGGACGGGACCACCTACGTCACGGTGGGGTCGGCTGGCCGTCCCCGCTACGCGTGGTCCGGCGCTGTCGAGTCCGACCGGAACTTCATCGCTGGCGTGAACACGGGCGCGCCGGGAAACGGCACCGTAGTCCCGGCGGACGCCACGACCGGAGTCGGGCCGTACGTCAGCCAGCTCGACTTCACCGATTCGTACGAGACGGTCGACTGGTCGCAGGCGCGCTACCGAGACTACGGATTCATCGCCCTGGACGTGGTCCCCGCCGCGCCAGACGGGACCACGTCAATGACGCTCAGGGCAATCAATGAGCAAGGTGTCGAGTTCGACCGGGTCGTCTTCCGCCGGAAGGTGAAAGGGCACCTTTTCTAGCCGGTACCCGCACGGGCACCTTTCCCAGCCGGTATCAACACGGCGGCGAAGCGCTGCCGGAGGAGAGCGGTCACTCGTCCTATCCCGGTATCAGTAGATATTTAATGTTTAACGGACTCGGCTAGGCAGCGCTCCGCCAACGGAAGCTCGCGGCCCGGCCGGGACCGGCTTCGCCCGCGCTCCACCTGGGGCGAGCGCGCGCGTCCTTGAGAGCGGGGCCCGATACGCTGGCAGAACGGCCGACTGAACCGACCGCGGGAAGACAGGGAAGACCCTGCCCGCGTTGCCGAGGCCACCTCCACGGGGGCAGTACAGTCGGCCGGATCCGCAACCCGTGCGCCGGACCGGGTATGACGGCCAGCGTTCTATCGTTAGAGAAACTCGCGAAAGAGGACGAGGCTATGACCGTTCAGGTCGGCCGCCGGGAGTCGTTCAATGCCGCGCACCAGCTGTGCGACCCTGACCTGTCCGATGACGAGAACCAGCGCATATTCGGGAAGTGCGCGAACCTGCACGGACACAACTACGTGCTGGAAGTCGTCGTAGACGGGGAGATTGATCAGGCCAGTGGCTACGTCTTCGACCTGAAGGTACTGTCCGAGGCCATCACGAGTCGGGTCATCCGCGACGTGGATCATCGCAACCTGAACACCGATGTCCCGTGGCTCAAGGGGCTCATCCCGACCGCGGAGAACCTGGCCCAGGCGTTCTGGGACCGGCTCGAACCCGAGCTGCCGACGGGGCTGCTCCGGTCGGTCCGGGTCTGGGAGACGGACAAGAACTGGGCGGAAGTCGGTGCCAGAACCTGACGCTGGGCTCCGGGTAGGCCGGGACGTTGAGAGCCGGTACACGGCCGCGGATCTGAGCGTTTTTACACCCGAGGAGGCGAGCCGGTTCGTCCCGGAAGGAGTCGGCGACCCGCGAAGGGATCTGGCGCTGGCGTGGGAACTGCTGTACCGGCTTGAGCCGGAACTCTTTGACCGGCT
>JASHUE010000325.1:0-4520 GCA_030040195.1 Streptosporangiaceae bacterium
CGCGGTCTGAGTGAGAGGTCGCTATGGCACCACGCGCCACCACCCAGCGTTCACGGCCCCGCACGGCGGTACCCAAGCAGGGCGGCAAGCGAGAGCAGGCCGGCGAGATATCGCAAGAGTCGGCCTGGCGGCGCAGGCACCTGAGTGTCGAGGAGCACGAGGCCCGCGGGCGGGCCGCGCGCACGGCGGCACCGAGATCGGCGCACGCTCACTGGGAGCCCGCATCCGACCGGCCTGATCCGGTCGCGCTGCTCGAGGAGCAGTCCGCCGGCCGGGTCCCCGAGCTGGTTCCCGTCAGGTACGGCCGCATGCTGGTATCGCCGTTCACCTTCTACCGTGGCGGCGCGCTGATCATGGCTGCCGACCTGGCGAACACCCCGCGTTCCGACATCGAAGTGCAGCTCTGCGGAGACGCGCACCTGTCGAACTTCGGCGGGTTCGGGACGCCAGAACGGCGGATGATCTTCGACATCAACGACTTCGATGAGACCCTGCCCGGTCCGTGGGAGTGGGACGTGAAGCGCCTGGCGGTCAGCTTCGAGGTCATGGGGCGCGATCGCGGGTTCTCGCCCGCCGACTGCCGCGCGATCGTGCTGACCGCCGTGCACGAGTACCGCGAGCGGATGCGGCACGCGGCAGGCCTGGGCACGCTGGATGTCTGGTACGACCAGCTCGAAAGCGAAGAACTCCTCAGGCTGATGCGCCAGGCGGCAAGGAAGCAATCGGTGGGCAAGACGGAACGGCGGCGAGCCGAGCGCAACATCGCGCAGGCCCGCACGCGAGACAGCGCCCGCGTCTTCGCCAAGCGGACCGAGGAGACCGGCGGCGAGCCCCGCATCGTGGCGCAGGAACCGCTGATCACCCCGGTCGAGGATCTGGTCGAGAGCGGATCCGAGTGGAGTGAGAACGCCGACGAGCAGATCAGGGAGCTGCTTCGGGCGTACCGGCAGACGCTCGGCGGGCAGCATCATCCGATCGAGGAGTTCCGCTACGTCCACGCCGCCCGCAAGGTTGTCGGTGTGGGCAGCGTCGGAACCCGGTGCTTCATCCTGCTGATGCTGGGCCGCGATGACAGCGACCCGCTGTTCCTGCAGGTCAAGGAGGCTCAGTCGTCGGTACTCGAGCGTTTCGCCGGCCGCAGCGTCTACCCGAACCACGGCGAGCGGGTCGTCGCGGGCCAGCGCCTGATGCAGGCGGCGAGCGACATCTTCCTTGGCTGGATAACTGCCCGCGGCATGGACGGCCGGGTCCGCGATTTCTACGTCCGCCAGTTCCAGGACTGGAAGGGGAGCGCGGACACCGAGGCCATGACGGTTCCCGCCGCCACCTTCTACGCGCGCATCTGCGGTGCCACCCTGGCCCGCGCGCACGCCAGGTACGGGGACAGGATCGCACTCGCCTCCTACCTGGGGGGCGCGGACAACTTTGACAACGCGATCGCGGACTTCGCTGTCGCCTACGCCGATCAGAATGAGCGGGACTATGACGCCTTCAGCGCCGCGGTGAAGTCGGGCAAGCTGCAGGCCGAGGCTGGCCTCTAGCTAGCCAGAGCAGGCCCGTACTAGCTGGGCTGGGAGCCCCGGCCGACCGCGGACGCGGGATGTGATACCGGCGCGGCGCGCTGTGCGGGCGCCCAGGCCGTGGTCGCTGTCGCGCCGAGCCGTTCCGCGATGTGCTCCCCGACCCGGATGCCGTTCGCGATGGCGGTGAGTGCCGGGTTGACCGCGCCGATACTCGGGAAGAAGCTCGTGTCGGCGACGTACAGGTTGTCCAGTTCGTGGGCCTTGCAGTCGACGTCAAGGACCGAGGTAGCGGGGTCCGTGCCGAACCGACAGGTGCCGGCCTGGTGGGCCACGGCGGCGAGCGGGATGTTCATGCTCATGTAGAAGCTCTTGTGCAGCACGTGGTGCCTGGCCAGGCCGATGTGGTTGAGGATCTTCCGGAACTCGCCGTAGAGGCCGGCGGCCTCGGCCTCGTTGCTCTCGGTGTAGGCGAGGTGAATGTTACCGTCCTCGTCGACCGTGACCCGGTTGTCGGGCTTGGGCAGGTCCTCCGTCGTGAGCCAGAAGTCGACGGCGTGTCGGGCCGCTTCTTCCAGGCTCCAGCCGGGCACGAGCTTGGTCAGGTGCGGCTCCTCGCCCTTCATCGCGCCGGCGTTGGATTTGCCCAGCATCTGGATGTTGCCCAGCGGCCAGTCGCGGCCGTCTCCGCCAACGTAGAAGTCGTTCAGGCCGAGGGTCTTCTGGAAGATGGTGTCGTTCTCTTCGGCGCCAAAGCCGGAAACTGCCTTGCTGACGTGGAACATGTAGTTCCGGCCGACCTGGCCGGATCCATTCGCCAGGCCCGCCGGGTGCGCATCCGACGCTGACCGCAGGAGGATTTTGGCCGTGTTGGCCGCTCCAGCGGCCAGGACCACGATGTCGCCGGTGTAGATGTCCTCCTTGCCGTCTCCGCCATGATCGACGACCACGCCGGTGACTGCCCGGCCGGAGCGGTCGGTCTGCAATCGGATGACCTCGGAGTTGACCAGGAGCGTGACAGTGGGCAGGTCGAGCAGTGGCCGGATGCCGATGATGTCAGCGTCGGCCTTGGCGTGCACCAGGCACGGGTACCCGTCGCAGGTCGCGCACTGGATACAGATGCTGGCGGGCCGATTGGCTTCATCGAGCAAGATCCCGCACGGGGCGTGGAACGGGTGATAGCCGGCCTCGGTCAGCGAATCGGAGATCTGCTGGATGCGCGGCGCGTGCGCAACCGGCGGCCAGGGATACTGCTGCGACCACGGGCCCTCGGTCGGGTCCTCGCCGTGCTCCCCATGCACCTGGTACAGCCACTCGGCCTTGGTGTACCAGGGCTCGAAGTCGGCGTAGCTGACCGGCCAGGCCGGGGAGATCCCGTCAACGTGCCGAATCTCGCCGAAGTCCTCCGGCCGCAGCCGGTAGAGCGCCGCCCCGTACATCTTCGTGGCGCCGCCGACGAAGTAGTGCACCTGCGGCTGGAAAGGAGTGCCGTCGCCGTCGTACCAGGTGTCAGGGGATATGTATTTGCCGTCCACGAATACCGGCCCGGGATCCCAGTTGTCCGCCTCCCTGGTCAGGAACGTGCCGCGCTCGAGCAGCAAGATCCGCTTGCCGGACGGCGCAAGGGTGCGGGCGAGCGTGCCGCCGCCGGCTCCGGTGCCCACGATGATCACATCGAAATGCTCTGCCACGGCAGCCCCCTGGTCAGATCGGCCCACCATTCACGCTGCCCTGGGCCTGAGCGACCCGCACCACCCGGCCAGGGTGAACTCGCCCGGCCGGTGCAGGCCTGCGGGAGGTCAGTTGACGTCGCTTTCTGGCCGTCCAATGCCGAGCATGCCCTGGGCGGCCCGGATGCCACTCCTGCCGCCGCCCTGACCGCGCAGGATGTAAGCGAAGCCCACGGCGATGGCGCCGCCCGCCACGGGTCCGGCCAGGTAGGCCCACCACGAGGTCCAGTCGCCGAGCACCAGCGCGGGACCCAGCGACCTGGCCGGGTTCATGGAGGCGCCACTGACCGGACCTCCCCAGAGCCCGGCCAGGATGATGTAGCTGCCAACGCCGATCGCGGCGAGCGGCCCGATCGCCTGAGCGCCGGACGCGGTGCCGAGGATGACGCTGACCAGGCCGGTGGTGAGGACCAGCTCCCAGATCATGGCGGTAACAGTCGAGATGCCGGGGCCGGGCAGCGTGAGGCCGGCGCTGCCGTGCTTGCCGATCAGGGCCCATAGCAGCAGCGTGGCCAGGACGGCGCCGGCAAACTGCGCGACGAGATAGGCAGGCACCCGCTTCCACGGAAAGTCGCCCCGCAGCGCGAAGGCAAAGCTCACCGCGGGATTGAGGTGCGCGCCCGACACGGTCCCCATGAACAAGATGATGGCCGCGACCATAAGTCCGGGCGCTGTCACCCGCGCATCCGGGGGAACGGCGCTGGCGCCAAAGCGAGCGGCCACGATGCCTCCGCCGGCCGCTACCAGGACCAGGAAGAACGTGCCCAGCAACTCTGAGAACAGCCGCCGGGCCTCGTGCTTGTCGTCCCAGAAATCGAATTGGCGAGCGACGGAGTTCGGCTGCCCGAAGGACTGCAGCGCGACGTCAGTTCGCCTGGCTGCCTGCCGGACGGCCGCCTGCCGGTCAGTCATGGGATTACCTCACTCCTTCCGGATGCCCGGCGCCGGCCCGCCCGCGGCGGGCCTGCCACATCCGCCGGTACGGCCCGGGCACCGACATCAGCTCCCGGTGCGTGCCCCGCTGGGTCACGACGCCCTGATTGAGCACGACAATCTCGTCGACCTGATCCAGGCCGTCCAGGTCGTGGGTGATCAGCAGCATCGCCCGGCCCCGCGTCGCCGCCAGCAGATCGGCCATCACGTCGCGCCGGGTGTGCCTGTCCAGATGCGCGGCGGGCTCGTCGAGCACGAGCACGGCTGGGTCGGCGAGTAGCGCCCTGGCCAGCGCCAGCCGCTGCCGCTGCCCGCCCGACAGCGCCGCGCCGCGGGC
>JASHUE010000326.1:0-2945 GCA_030040195.1 Streptosporangiaceae bacterium
GGCGTACACGCGACGGATATCGGCGGCCGACGCCGTTGACGCCGGCTATCCGGGCTACCGGGTTGTCTTGGTAGCGAGCCCCGAGAGCGCGACCGTGCTCGCTGGTTTTCTCGGCGACGGCGGGCACCCGCCACTGCATACCCACGACGAGGACCTGTTCTTCGTGGTCCTTGAAGGCGCCGCGACCGTGCGGCTCGGACGCGATCAGCATCACGCTGAAGCCGGCGAGGTGATCTACATTCCGGCAGGCCTCCCGCACGGCAGCGACAACCAGAGCGGGGCTCCCGAGCAGCATCTCGAGATCCTGATACCAGGCGTGCGCCCCGGAACCCCTTTTCTGAAACCGGTCCGATCGGCCGATGACGTCCAGCTACCCGCGGCCACCGCGCACGTCACCAGTAGCTCGGGCCCAGCGACCGACGTGACCGGCCATGAAACGAGGCGGGTGCTCGCGGATGAGTCGACCGGTGCCCGCACTGCGCAGGTAACGGCGGTGAAGCGGACCGGACCCGAGGACGGGGGCCCGCCCGCCAGCCGGGACAACGACCGCCTCGTTGTCGTGACGCACGGCGAGCTGACTGCCGAGATAGCAGCGCGGCCGGATGCCGTCCCCGCCCAGTCGGTCATGGTCATCCCGGCCGGCGTGCCGCACCGCATCTGGAACTCATCATCGACCCCGGTGCGCTATCTGGACCTGGACGTCCCGGCGCCAAGGGCCTACGCGAAACTCGCCCCTGCCCGGTAGGCAACTCTCCCCTCGATGCGGAACTGCAGACCGCCGCCGAGCGTCGGGCTCGGCCGAGAGGGGCTGGCCAGGTGTCCAAACTAGACCCGGCCGAGACCGTCATCATCCTTCCGGCCGACATCCCCGGCGTGTACCAGATCACGCGCCCGCGGGCAGCGTTGCCGAGGCCGTGCTGGCGGGAAGCGAGGAAGGAGAGGGCGCCGGACATCGTCGTAGTGGCCACCACGAGCAGGCGGCCGGTAATAACTACGACCCGACGAGCGCGTCGGTCAACGGGTCGATGCCGGCCAGCTTCACCTGCAGCTCGGGGCCGAGCTTGTACCGTTCGGCCAGCGCGGCAGGCGATATGTACATGACCTTCGTCTGCCCGTCGTCGTCCCATACGAGCACCTTGAGCGGCAGATCAAGTGCGGCATACGGTGAGGCCTGCATGACGAGCGTGCCCGCGGCGGGATTGCCGAAGACCACGAGTACGGTGTCGCGCAGTTTGAGGCCCGCATCTTTCGCCGCGGCGGTCTGATCTATCACGGCGAACGTCTTCATCCCCTTCGCGGCAATCATGTCCGTGAAGCGCGTCACCGTGTCTGCCACCGACCGAGAGCTGAGCTTGGTGACAACACCGGCCCCGTTGCCCCCTCGTTCCCCTGGCATTCGCAATTCTCCTTAACGCCCGAGCCTCGCCGTCCCCGTCAGCGGATCAGGTCTTTGCTTTCACTGTGTGCCCGCCGCCGGCTGGCCCTATTCCGGTATCCGCCCTCGCCGGACTCGTGATCGCCATAGTTGCGGGCTTCGGGCGTCGGGCCGGCGCCGACAAGCCGGAGCTGCTCGCCCGGCCATATTCCGTTAGATACTGAAAAGGCAGTACGCCATTCTGACGGGCGCTCAAGCGCTGACGCCCATCCGGGCCCACCCGGCCGAGCTAGTAAGAGTAGGTATCGTCGACCATTCCGACGTCGTAGACGGGGCCGCCGTTGAAGCCAGCCATACCCGGGTACCCTCCGCCGGCGAGCAGGTCCAGTCGCCGACCCTGGTGCCTCGGGACGCGACCGGCGGCCGGCCAGCGGCCGCCATCTTTGGCTTATCAGGCTGTGGCTATCTATATAGTTTCAGGCGTAACCGGGCCGGAAGCCGGCTGAGGCGGGCGGAGAGGATCTCCTCAGCACAGTGAGGGGAAATGGGTGCACGAGACGACGCAGCGTGAGCAGTCAGAGCCTGTTGGGCGCCAGGGCCGATCGGCCCTGCCCGGCCCCGACAGCCTCATCTGGCTCGTGGCCGTCTGTGTGCTGTTCGTGCTCTCCGAGCTCGTCCCCCATCTGCTGAAACTGCCGCTCGGCGCCGATGAGATCACCTATATCGCGCGGACCAGTGCCCGCTCCTCGGGCGTCTTCCTCCCGCCCGTGCACGGTCACGGCGTCGGCCTGCTGGCCGCCCCGGTGACCCTGCTCACGACCTCACTGACGGCGCTGCGGGTCTGGATGGCCGTGCTGTCCGGCCTGGCGCTGTTCGGCTCCTTGCTGTGCTGGCGGGGTCTGCGTCCGGCCTGGGTTCTCGCCCTCGCCGGCCTGATCTTCGGCAGCCTGGCGATCACCGAGATCAGCGGGGTCCAGGTCTACCCGGACTTGTGGGCCGCGTTCGGCGGGCTGGCGATCACGGGGCTTCTGCTTCAGGCCGTCGAGCGGCGGATGCGAGCGGCGCTGGTGCTGCCGTTGATCGCATTCGCGGCCCTGGTCGTCGTGCTGATGCGCCCGCAAAACATCGTTTTCATGCTCGCTCCGACGTTCGCCGCACCTCTGCTCGTTCGCGGCTGGCGGCAGCCGCGCGTGCTCATCGCGATGATCATCGGAGTTGCGCTCGGTGTTGTCGACTGGGTCGGCGAGGCCTACCTGTGGTTCGGCGGTCTCGGCAACCGGATCACGCTGGCCGGCCAGGAACCGCCGCCATTCCGGGTGAACTTCTCGCTGCTCATGCAGATCAAGACCATGAGCGGCCCCTGGTACTGCCAGCCGGCGCCCTACGGACATCCGACGCCCTGCCATCCGGGCTTCAGCCACCCAGCGGTGTACCTGTGGTGGCTCGCCTTCTTCGTCGTGGTCGCGATCGGGCTGTACGCGGCCCGGCGCCGCCCGGCGAAGGCTTCATCCCTGCTCGCCGTCCTCACCGCCGCCTGGGTTGGCCTTCTCTACATCGTGTTCGTGCCGTT
>JASHUE010000327.1:0-3400 GCA_030040195.1 Streptosporangiaceae bacterium
CGCGGGTCCTACGACCATCGGCCAGGGACCGGCCCGGCCATCGGCCGATGTGCACCGGCCGCCAGCTGCCTAGCGTCGAAGCCATGACTATCGCACGCGTCGCCGTCGTCACCGGCGCCTCCCGCGGCCTCGGCCGTGCCCTGGCTGGCGCTCTCGCCAGCAGCGGCTTCCACCTCATCATCGATGCCCGCAATGCCGCAGCGCTCGAGGCAGCCGCCGACGACGTCGGCAGGCTGCACGGCGGGCGGGTCATCGCGATCGCGGGCGACATATCCGACGCGGCCCACCGCGCGAGCCTGGCAGCGGCCGCGAACGAACTGGGCGGGGCGAGTCTGCTGGTCAACAACGCCGGCACGCTCGGGGCCAGCCCGCGGCCGGCCCTGGCCGACTATCCGGTCGGCGAGCTGCTGTCCGCGCTGGAAGTCAACGTGGTCGCGCCGATCGCGCTGACCCAGCTCTTCCTGCCCGACCTGCGCCGCCTCGGGGGCGCGGTCCTCAACGTCACCTCGGACGCGGCGGTCGAGCCTTACGCCGGCTGGGGCGGCTATGGCGCGGCCAAGGCGGCGCTTGAGCAGGCCAGCAACGTCCTGGCGGCCGAGGAGAGCGCGGTACGGGTCTGGTGGGTCGATCCCGGCGACATGCGTACCCGGATGCATCAGGAAGCCTTCCCTGGCGAGGACATCTCCGATCGGCAGCCGCCCGAGGCGGTCATGCCGGCGTTCCTGCGGCTCATCACCGAGCGGATGCCGAGCGGCCGGTATCGTGCCGCTGACCTGCGACCGGCGGGTGTGTGACGATGACGATCGCCTTCGATCTCGCGCCCGCGCTCGAGGCGCACGAGCCGCCCGAGGCTCGCGGCATCGCCCGAGATGGTGTGGCGCTGATGGTCAGCAGACAGGCCGCCGGCGAGGTGAGCCACCACCGCTTTACCGACCTGCCTCAGCTCCTGCTGCCTGGCGACCTGCTGGTCGTCAACGCCTCGGCCACCCTGCCGTCGGCAGTACCCGTGACCGGCGAGCTGACCGTCCATTTCTCGACCGCGATGCCGGACGGGAGTTGGCTGGTCGAGCTGCGATTCGGCAACGGCGCGGGCACGGTCCCTTATCGGGGCGGGGCGGCGGGCGACCAGTTGCTTCTGCCGGGCGGGGCGCTGCTGCGGCTGCGCTCACGCTTCACCGGCCGCCTGTGGCGGGCCAGGCTGTCCACCGCTGTGATCCCTTACCTGCTCCGGCACGGCCGCCCGATCCGCTACTCGTACGTGCGCCGTGCCTGGCCCATCGAGGCCTACCAGACCGTATTCGCGACCATTCCCGGTAGCGCCGAGATGCCCAGCGCCAGCCGGCCGTTCTCCCCGGAGGTCGTCACCAGGCTGGTCAGCCGGGGCATCACGATCGCGCCCGTCACACTGCACACCGGGGTGTCCTCGCTGGAGGACGGCGAGGATCCCTATCCGGAGCCGTTCGACGTGCCGCCCGCCACGGCCAGGCTCGTGCGGCTGGTGCGCAGCCAGCGCGGCCGGGTGATAGCCGCAGGCACCACCGTCGTGCGGGCGCTGGAGACGGCCGCCATCTGCGGCAGCGGGGAAGTCGTGGCCGCGTCCGGCTGGACTGGCCACGTCGTTACCCCGCAGACGGGGCTGCGGGCCGTGGACGGGCTGCTCACCGGCCTCCACGAGCCGCGGTCGACGCACCTGCTGATGCTGGCCGCCCAGGCCAGCGAGGGGATGCTGGCTCGCGCTTACGCCGAGGCCGCCGACCGCGGCTACTACTGGCACGAGTTCGGCGACGTGCACCTGCTGCTGCCGTGACGGCTGCCAGACCCCTCAACAGGCAGGTCAGCCGCGATCGATAACGTGGACAGCACGATGTCCGGTCCGCAGACCACAGTGCTGGTCACCCTCACTGGCCGGGACCGGCCGGGGGTCACCTCCCGGCTGTTCACCGCCCTGTCCGCCCATGACCTCACAGTGCTCGACGTCGAGCAGGTGGTGATCCGCGGGCGGCTGGTGCTCGGGGTGCTGCTGGCCTGCGGCGACCTGCCGGACCTGACCGCGATCCACCAGCAGGTCACGGCCCTGGCGGCCGACATGGGGATGGATGTCGAGATCACCCTCGGGTCCGGCGAGCGGCCTCCGCGATCACGCGGGCGGCTGCACGTCACGGTGCTCGGGCAGCCGCTGCTGCCGTCGGCGATCGCCTCGATCGCGGGCCGGATCGCCGCCAGCGGCGCCAACATCGACAGCATCGGCCGGCTGGCTGACCGGCCCGTGACCTGCATAGAGTTCGATGTGTCCGGAGCCGAGCCGGCCGGCCTGCGCACCGCGCTGGCGCAAGACTCGGTGGCGCTGGGCGTGGACATCGCGGTGCAGCGGGGCGGGTTGCACCGGCGGGCCATGCGGCTTGTCGTGATGGACGTCGACTCCACCCTGCTCCGGGATGAGGCGATCGAGCTGCTCGCGGCCAGGGCCGGCTGCGAGGGCGAGGTGGCGAAGCTGACCGACGCCGCGATGCACGGAGAACTCGACTTCGCCCACGCCCTGGAGCAGCGAGTGGCGCTGCTGGCCGGCCTGGACGCCGCCGTTCTCGACGAGGTTCTCGACGGACTGCGGCTGGCTCCCGGCGCGCGGACGCTGATCCGGACGCTCAAGCGGCTGGGCTACCGGTGCGGCGTGGTCAGCGGTGGGTTCACGCAGGTCACCGACCGGCTCACCGATGTGCTCGGGCTGGACTACGCCCAGGCCAACACGCTGGAGATCACCGGCGGCAGGCTGACCGGCCGGCTCATCGGCCCGGTCATCGACCGGGCCGGCAAGGAGCGGGCCCTGCGCCAGTTCGCGGCGCAGGCGGGCGTGCCGCTGAGTCAGACCGTCGCGGTCGGCGACGGCGCTAACGACCTGGACATGATCTCCGCCGCCGGGCTGGGGATCGCGTTCAATGCCAAGCCCGCCGTCCGCAGCGTTGCTGACACCTCGGTGAGCGTCCCGCAACTCGATGTGATCCTGTACCTGCTCGGGATATCGAGGGAGGATGTCGAGGCCGCGGACGCGGAGGATGCCGCCCTGGCCCGGCAGCATCACCAGGCGACCGGCGGTCGCCGTCGCGGCCGCTAGTGCTCCGGAATCCAGGTCGCCAGCAGCTCGCCAGCGCCGGCGCCAAGCTCGCCCCAGTTCCCGGCCACGCCGATGACCGCGATCGCCGCAGTCGGAAAGGGCGGTTCCTGGCCGGTGAGGATAGCGACCGTACCCGCAGCGGCCGGATTGTGGCCGATGTACAGCAGGGTGGCAACGTCAGCGGAAGTCTCTCCGATAATCTCGATGACCTCGTCGGCATCGGCCGCGTAGAGCCGCTGCTCGGCGGTGAACTCGGCCGGCGTGCCGAGTGCTTCTGACACGTACTGCCAC
>JASHUE010000328.1:0-4836 GCA_030040195.1 Streptosporangiaceae bacterium
GGGCCAGGCCGTGCCTCCGCACTGCCGCAGACCGTCCGTTCGTCGTCTGGCATCGTCAGTGTGTTTGCGGCCCTGGTGGTGTGGGTTGCCCTGCTCGGGCCGGTCATCACGCTGCTCACCCACATTTCCGGCAGCGCGATCCATGCCGCGCTGACCGCGCCGGGTGCGCTGCAGCCGCTCGTCACCTCGCTCGAGTCAGGCGCGGTCACGCTGGCCGTCCTCGGCCTGGTCTGCACGCCGCTGGCATGGAAGCTGGCGCGGGGGACGCTGCCGTTCCCGCGGATCTGGGAAGCCGGCATCCTGTGCAGCCTGCTGCTTCCGCCGCTGGTCATCGGCCTGTTGCTGATCTTCATGGTCGGCCCCTACACGCCGATCGGACAGCTCATCGGGCACCTGAACCTGTCGGCGACCAACACGTTCCTGGCCCTGGTCATCGCCGAGGTGTATGAGTCGGCCCCCTACTACGTGCTCGGCGCGGTCGCGGCTTTCAGCGCCGTTGAGCCCCGGATGGAGCAGCAGGCGGCCCTGCTCGGAGACCGGCCCCGCCGGGTGTTCCGGCGGGTCACCCTCCCGCTGGCAGCGCCGGGCCTGGCCATGGCGCTTGCGGTAGCCTGGGCCAGGGCAATGGGAGCATTCGGGGCTGTCATCGTCATCGCCTACCACCCGTACGGGCTGCCGCTGCAGATCTGGACGACGCTGCAGCTCACCGGGCTGCAGACCGCGCTGCCTTATGCCCTCGTCCTGCTGGTGGTGGCCCTGCCGTTGCCGCTGGCCGCCTACATCTGGAGCGCCCGTGCTCGAGGCCGACGTCAAGGTTGAGCGCCGCGAGTTCACGCTGCGCGCGGCCATCAGCGTCGCGCCGGGGGAGCGCCTGGCCCTGTTCGGCCCGTCCGGGGCCGGGAAAACGACACTGCTGGAGACCATCGCCGGGCTGGTGCAGCCACGCCACGGGCGGGTGACCCTGGCCGGGCGGGTGCTGACGAGCACCGAGCGGCCGCAGGTCGCGGTCCCCGCGTGGCGCCGGCAGGTAGGCCTGCTACGGCAGGACCCCGGTCTTTTCCCTCACCTGTCGGTTCGCGACAACCTCACCTATGCTCGCAGCGCCGACCCTTCCGAGAGCGAACTGGCCGGCCTGGCGGACGCGCTCGGCATCGGGGCGCTGCTAAAGGCGATGCCGGCCCGGCTGTCCGGCGGCCAGCAGCACCGGGTGGCGCTTGGCCGGCTGCTACTCGCGCACTGCCGCGCGCTGCTACTTGACGAGCCGTACTCCGGACTCGACGCCGCGCTGCGCCGGTCCCTGACCGCGCTAGTCGTGCGCATGGTGACCGAGCGCGACGTGCCGGCGGTGCTGGTGGCACACGAACTGCCGGACGCGCAGGCGTTCGCGACCCGGATGGCCGTGCTCGACAGTGGCGCCGTGCTGCAGGTGGGAGGCCCGGACGAGGTCGTGCTGCGGCCGGCCTCGCGGCGGGTCGCCGAGCTGGTCGGCTACCTGGGCTTCGTGCCCGCACCGGGGGAGCGGCCAGGCTCCGTGGCCGGCATTCACCCGGACCGCGTGCAGGCCGGGGCGCAGTCCGGCTCGGGAGTGGTGTTCAGCGGCGTGATGACCGAGTGCCGCCCCTCCGGCGCGGGCTGGGAGGTTGACGTCCAGGTGGCCGGGACCACGGTGACGTGCAGGCTGCCCGACCGGCCTGCCGCCGGCTCCGGCGAGCTCGTCCTGACCGCGATCGACCCGCCGTGCTTCGGGCCCGATGGTGCCGCCGTCCAGCCCGGAGCCGCCTCGTCGCCGGTCTCGTCGTCGCCGCTCTCGGCTTCCGAGCCGGCCGGGGAGCGTGCGGTCCAGTGACCGGCGGGCGGGAACCGCAGCAGCGTGCCGCTTCGGGCCGGGCTGGCTCCGCGCTGAGCACCGATGCCGGTCGCCGCTCGCCCGGCGCTGGTGGCCGGGCCGGGAGTAGTGCCGCCAGGAACGGTGGTGGCTCCGGGGGTGGTGGCGGTGCAGAGACCGGTGGCGCCGCCGGGGGTGGCGCCACCGGGACCCGGCTGCGGCTGGCGCGCCAGGCTCGCGGGTTCTCGCAGCTGCAGCTGGCAGGCATGGCCGGGGTGTCGCGGCAGGCAGTTTCCGCGGTGGAAGCCGGCCTGTCCGATCCCTCCCTCCGCGTCGCGGTCGCGCTGAGCCGGGCGCTCGGGCTGACCGTGGAGGAGCTGTTCGGCCCGGCCATCGCCGAGCCGGTCGTGTCAGCCAGGCCGCTGGCACCGCTCGGCCCCGAGGGCGCCAGGGTCTCGCTGGCCCCGGTCGGCGACACGCTGGTAGCGCTGCCGCTGGCGGGCGCGACGGTTACCAGGGCGGGCTTCTCCCCGGCGGGCGGGCGCTCGGTGGGGGCCGATGCGGTCAGGCCGCTCGGGCCGCCGCGGCCGACGCTGGTGGTAGCCGGCTGCGACCCCGCCCTGCCGCTGCTTGAGCTGCCGCTTGGCCTGCTCGATCCCCCGATCGCGTTTGTCTGGTGGCCGTGCGCCAGCCGGGATGCGCTGACCCTGGCCGCCGACGGCCTGGTGCACGTGGCCGGGGCGCATCTGCGTGACGGGTCCGGCGACTACAACACGTTCGCAGCCAGCGAACTGCTCACCGGCGGTGCCGAGGTCATCGGGTTCTGCTCCTGGCGCGAGGGCATCGTCGTGCGCCGGGAACTGGCCGGCTCGGTGGCTGGCCTGCAGGACCTGGCCGGATCGGGCCTGCGGCTAGTCAACCGCGAACCTGGCGCGGAAGCACGCCGGGTGCTTGACCGGGAGCTGGCTAGCCGCGGCATCAGCCACGAGATGGTCGAGGGCTACAACACCAGGGCGACCGGGCACCTCGAAGTCGCAGCGGCGATCGCATCCGGGCTTGCGGACGTCGGCATCGCCAGCGAGCCGGCCGCGCTGGCCTATGGCCTGGCGTTCGTGCCGCTCACCGAGGAGCGGTTCGACCTGGTCGTGCCCGCGGCCCAGGCCGGGTCGCGTGAGGTTCAGGGCCTCATGCGCGCGCTGACGTCGCCGTGGCTGCTCGACCAGCTCGCCAGCCTGCCTGGATACTCGCACGCCCAGTGCGGCGAGCGGGTAGCCACTCTTCCCCCCGCTCATGCCGCCCCGTAGTCTGCGCGCATGTACGAAAACGATCCCGCCGACATCGCCGAGGTCGGCTGGGAGAAGTTCGTCACCGGCATCTGGGAGTCGATCTTCGTCGGCTACCAGGGCGGCCGCGGGGTCAGGACCCTCGGCCGGCGCTGGAGTGACCTGCTACAGGCCGGCCTGGGCTGCTCGGAGGACCTAGCCGACGAGCTGGTGCGGCTGGAGATCGTGCAGCGCGAGGATCGGGTGACGCTGCGCAGGCGGGATCCGCTCGAGATGCTGGCCGCGATGGACGAGATTCTGGCGGACATGGGCGAGGACCTGGCTGAGCTGGTTCGTCCCAGTGAGCGAGCTGAGCTGATCGCCGGGCTCGGCCGGCTGCGCCGGTTCCTGCGGGAGAGCGCGGCCGGGGCGGACGCCATCCCCGATGCCCGCTAGCCGGACTTCCTGGCCACCAGCAGCGTCGTGATGTAGGGAACCGCCATCTGGCCGTCGGGGAACTGCCGGGCGATGATGTCGGCTATCTGGTGCAAGACCGACTCCCGCGCGTGCGGGGGGAGGTTGATGAGGTACGACTTGCTGCGCTCGTAGGTGATCCACTGCTCAGCGGCCACGTGCCTGGTCCACGGCACGACGACGGGGGCGGCGGGCTCGATCCGGCCGACGGCGGTGTCCGCCCAGTCTGGTGCCAGCAACTCATCGCTCATGTACCGCCAGGTGTAGCCCGGACAGGCGGCCGCGATGACGTCCTCGTAGCGGTCGAACCAGTCCTGCCCGGCGGCCGCGGCCCGGCTCCACCAGGCCGCCCAGTACCCACCGGGCCGCAAGACCCTCGCGACCTCAGCCTGGGCGGCGGGCTTGGCGAACCAATGCCAGGACTGGGCGAACGTGGTCAGATCGGCACACGCGGCTCCGAGCGGCATCCGGTTCCCGTCCGCCAGCACGCACGGCGAACGCGGGTCGCGGGTGCGCGCGAACGTCAGCATCTGCTCGCCGATGTCGAAGAGGACGACTCGTGCACCACGCTCGGCTAGCTGGCGGCTCGAGATCCCGGTCCCTGCCCCCCAGTCGAGCACCAGGCGCCCCGCCAGCGGTCCGGTGAGGGCTTCAAGCTCGTCGAAGAGCGCCGCCGGGTAGGACGGTCGGGCGGCGTCGTACTCGCGCGCCGCCGCGTCGAAGACGGACCGGGCAGCGACCTTGTCGTCGGGAGGCATGCACAACATCCTGGCCGGCCCGGCTACGCCCAGAATGAACGCCCTCGCCGCGCTGGTCCTGGCCCGGGCAACATGGCTGTCATGAGACTGTTGGTACTGGGCGGAACTCACCATGTCGGCCGCGCGGTCGTCACCGAGGCTCTGGCCCGCGGTGATGAGGTCACGACGCTGACGCGCGGCGTCAGCGGGCCGTCGGCGCCAGACGCCCTCGCCTTGCACGCCGACCGGACCGATCCGGCCGCGCTACGGGCCGCGCTCGGCGACGCCACCTGGGACGCGGTCATCGACACGTGGAGCTGGGCCCCGCGGGTAGTGCTCGACTCCGCGAGCCTGCTGTCGGATCGCGCCGCTCACTACGGCTACGTGTCGACCCGCTCGGTCTACCAGTGGCCGCCTCCGGTCGGCCTGGACGAGTCAGGGCCGGTCGTCGACGGCGACGCCCGCAGCGAGGCCGGTGACGATTATCCGACGGCCAAGCGTGGCGGCGAACTGGCGGCGCAGGAGGGTTTCGGGGCGG
>JASHUE010000329.1:0-5056 GCA_030040195.1 Streptosporangiaceae bacterium
GGCGCGCCCCGGCCGGCGGAACTGGGAACTGGTCAGCTGCCCGGCGGTCGCGCCCGCCAGGGCGGACACCAGGCTGGTGCGCTGCGACGTGCTGGCCGGCCACCTGGTGCTGACGCTGCGCCGCGGCGGTGCCGCGCTGCTCGCGATTTCCGGCCACGACGGCTGCGATGTGCGTGAGGTGCATCCGGGGTTTGCCGCCGGATCGATCCGGCTTGACGACCACGCGGAGTACGAAGCTTCCTCGGTGATCATCGCCGAGGAGTCCCTGATCGAGCCGCAGCGCTGGTCCGAGCTTGACCTGGCCACCGGCGGCCGCCGGGAGCTGAAGCGCACGGAGGTTCCCGGCTACGGCGCGGCCTGCTACCGCACGGAGCGGCTGCTGGCGCGGGCCGCCGACGGCACGCAGATCCCGGTTACCGTGGCCCGGCGGGCCGAAACCAGGCTGGACGGAAGCGCGGCCTGCGTGCTGTACGGCTACGGCGCCTACGAGGCCTGCCTGGACCCCGAGTTCGACCCCAGCCTGCCGTCGCTGCTCGACCGGGGCGTGGTGTACGCGGTCGCGCACGTGCGCGGCGGCGGGGAAGGCGGCCGCCGTTGGTGGCTGGAGGGGCGGCTGCGGGCCAAGCCGACCACATTCAGCGACTTCATCGACGTCGCCGACTGGCTGGCGGGTGACCAGGCCGACGCGACGGCGCTGATCGACGGCGACCGGATCGTGTGCCGCGGGCTGTCCGCTGGCGGGCTCCTGCAAGGCGCGGTCTACTCACGGGCGCCGGGCCGGTGGAGGGCCGTGGTCGCCGAGGTGCCATTCGTCGATTGCGTGACGACCATGCTGGACCCCGCCATCCCGCTGACGATCAACGAGTGGGACGAGTGGGGCGACCCGCGCGACCCGGAGGACTTCTGCTGCCTGCGCGGATATTCGCCCTATGACAACCCGCCGGCCGCGCCGCGCCCCGACCTGCTCGTCACCGGCGCGGTCCACGACCCGCGCGTCCTGGTACACGAGCCGGCCAAGTGGGTGGCCCGGCTCAGGGAGACCGACACCGCTGGCAGCACGATCCTGTTCCGGGTCGAGCTCGGCGCGGGCGCGCACACCGGTCCGTCCGGCCGGTTCGGTCACCTCCGGTATGAGGCGGAGGTCTGCGCGTTCATCCTTGCCGCGATGGGGCGCGGCGCCGCGTCCTGAGGCCGGACGGTGTCAGCGCGGCCGCGGCGATTGGTTCAGACCATCGCCATCAGGCAGCCGTCCCAGTAGGCGGCGACTTTCTGGCGGCGCCGTCCACTCATGGCGATCTCGAGCACATCCGGGCTAAGCCCGCCCGCGCCGCGGAAGTACAGTTGCAGTCTCGGACGGGGACATGACGTCGCCGGCAGGTCGATGGAGTCGTCAGGAACGACGGCGAAACCGGTCTTGCCGGCGGGCGCGGTAGTGGCCGCGCGCATCCATGCGGGCGAACCTGCGCAGCACATCGGGGGTCGCTCGGCCCACACCCACAGTCGGCCGCCAGACGCGGTCACGAAGGCCGCTGCCTCGGAACTAACCTCGACACGCACACGTTCACGATACGCCGGCGACGAGGGGCCGATAGTGGCCCGATCGCGGCCGCTGCTCAAGCCGGGACGCGGATCCGCCGAGTGGCCGATCCGTTACCCAAATGGTCGTTGAAAGGCCGAATAGTGGAGGCGAAGCTAATTTCGTGAGGCTCGGCACGACGTTCGGCAAGGCCGCGCGGTCCCCCCGCGGGATTGCGGGCATCCTCGTCGGGCTCGCCGGAGCGGGGTTCGCGATCTCCTCGGCGTTCGTGGGCCCGTCGGCCAGCGCCAAAGGCGCGGTCGCGACCGTTCCCGCCAGCGCGATCCCCCGGCTCGACGCGATCGCGCTCCGCGCGGCCAGGCTCAACGGCGATGCGCGGCCGGCCTGGATCACCGCCGTCCTGACGACCCATGGCAAGGCGTTGGAGTCGGCCACTCCCGGCGACACGGAGCCGACCGGGAATGCTGCGATCGTGTACCTGATCACGATGAAAGGCACCTTCACCGACGACCTGGCACCCGAGCCGCATGGCTCGGCCGCGCCGACCGGTCACTATCTGTCGATCGTCATCAGCGCGAAGTCCTTCACGGCCACCGACTTCGGCCTCAGCGAGGACCCGCCGCCGGTATCGCCCGCCAGCCTCGGCCCCGTCCTCTACCTGCGGCCGTAGGACAGCCTCGCCGGGGCCGCACGCCCGCCTGGCCAGAAAACAGTTACGTATGCTTGGTTTGAGGCCGGCTCGGGAAGCGGGAGGTGCGGTTTGGCGGACAGGGATCGGATCAGGATCGGCAACGGCTCGGGCTTTTACGGCGACCGGTTCTCCGCGATGCGGGAGATGCTCGAGGGCGGCGAGCTGGACGTCCTGACCGGCGACTACCTGGCCGAGCTGACCATGCTGATCCTCGGCCGGGACCGGCTCAGAGATCCGGTGCTCGGCTACGCCAGGACGTTCCTGCGGCAGATGGAGGACTGCCTGGGTCTCGCGCTCGGCAGCGGCGTCGCGATCGTCGTCAACGCCGGCGGGCTGAACCCGGCGGGCTTGGCCCGGGCACTGCGCGATCAGGCAGCAAGGATCGGCCTTGACCCGAAGATCGGGTATGTGGCCGGGGACGACCTGCTGCCGCGGGCCGGCGAGCTGGGCTTCGGCCAGCCCGTCGCCGCTAACGCCTACCTGGGCGGCTGGGGCATCGCCGCATGCCTGCGGGCGGGGGCAGACGTGGTCGTCACCGGCCGGGTCACCGACGCCTCGCTGGTGGTCGGCCCGGCGGCGGCGCACTTCGGCTGGGAACTTGACGACTTTGACGCGCTGGCCGGCGCCATGGCCGCCGGGCATGTCATCGAGTGCGGCGCGCAGGCGACCGGCGGCAACTACTCCTTCTTCACCGAGATCGCGAACCTGCGCCACCCCGGCTTCCCGATCGCCGAGGTCTACGCCGACGGGTCCAGCGTGATCACTAAACACACCGGGACCGGCGGCGCCGTGACGGTCGGCACCGTGACCGCGCAGCTGCTGTATGAGGTGGCCGGGCCGCGGTACGCCGGGCCCGACGCCACACTGCGGCTCGACACTATCGAGCTAAGCCGGGACGGGCCGGACCGGGTCCGGATCGCGGGCGTTGCCGGCGAGCCTCCGCCGCCCGCGCTCAAGGTGTCGGTGAACACCCTCGGCGGCTACCGCAACGAGGTCGAGTTCGTGCTGACCGGGCTGGACATCGAGGCCAAGGCCGGGCTGGTGCGCGATCAGCTCGCGGCTGTGCTCCCGCCTGGCGCGCGCTGGACCCTGGCCAGGACCGACCAGCCCGACCCGGCGACCGAGGAACAGGCGAGCGCCACCTTCCGCTGCGTGGTCCGCGGGGACGACCCGAAGCCGGTCGGCCGCGCCTTCTCCGGCGCGGCCGTCGAGCTCGCCCTGGCGAGCTACCCCGGCTTCCACCTGACCGCCCCGCCGGGCGACGCCCAGCCGTACGGGGTATTCACCGCCGGGTACGTCGACCGCGCCGAGGTGGCGCACGTGGCCGTCCTGCCGGACGGCTCATCCGTGCCGGTAGCCGATCCGGCCGTTACCCGTGCGCTTGAGCCGGCCGACCCCGTCGCGGCTCCCGCGGGGCGCCATGACGGCCGGACACGCCTCGTTCCCCTGGGAAAGGTCGCCGGGGCGAGGAGCGGTGACAAGGGAGGCGACGCCAACGTCGGCGTCTGGGCCGCCGACGCGGCGGCGTGGCCATGGCTGGCGAGCACGCTGACCGTGGACAGGCTGCGTGAGCTGCTGCCAGAGGCCATCGGGCTGCCGGTGCACCGTTACCTGCTGCCGAACCTGCGCGCGGTCAACTTCGTGATCGAGGGCTTGCTCGGGGAGGGCGTGGCCTCGGCGGCGCGCTTCGACCCGCAGGCGAAGGCGCTCGGCGAGTGGCTGCGCGCGCGGTGCGTTGAGGTGCCCGAGGAGTTGCTGTGACCGCGCTGCGCACGGCGGTCGACGACCGGTCCGCCGACTACCTCGCGAACCGCGCGGCGATGGAGGCCAAGCTCGCCGAGATCGCCGCCGAGCAGGCGAAGGCCATCGCCGGCGGCGGGCCCAAGTACATCGAGCGCCACCGCGCCCGGGGCAAGCTGCTGGCGCGGGAGCGGATCGAGCTGCTGCTCGACCCTGGCTCGCCGTTCCTCGAGCTGTCGCCGCTGGCGGCCTGGGGCACCGAGTTCACGGTCGGCGGCAGCGTCGTAACCGGCATTGGCGCGGTCGAAGGCACCGAGTGCATGATCTCGGCGAGCGATCCGACGGTGCGCGGCGGCACCAGCAACCCGTGGACGGTGCGCAAGAGCTTCCGCGCGCACGACATTGCGCTGGCGAACCGGCTGCCGATGATCTCATTGGTCGAATCGGGTGGCGCGGACCTGCCCACGCAGAGAGAGATCTTCATTCCCGGCGGGCGGACGTTCCGCGACCTGACCCGGTTGTCGGCGGCCGGCATCCCGACGGTCGCGATTGTGTTTGGCAACTCGACCGCGGGAGGCGCATACCTGCCCGGCATGTCCGACCACGTGGTGATGATCCGCGACCGGTCGAAGGTGTTCCTCGGCGGGCCGCCGCTGGTCAAGATGGCGACCGGCGAGGAGTCGGATGACGAGTCGCTCGGCGGGGCGGAGATGCATGCGAGGCAGTCTGGCCTGGCCGACTACCTGGCGGCTGACGAACCCGACGCGATCCGGATCGGCCGGCGGATCGTGGCCCGCCTGAACTGGCGCAAGCAGGGGCCTGGTCCGGTCGTCATCGATCCGGCCCCGCCACGGCTCGACGAGGAGGAACTGCTCGGGATCGTGCCGACTGACCTGCGCATCCCGTTCGACCCCCGCGAGGTGATCGCGCGGGTCGTCGACGGCTCGGACTTCGACGAGTTCAAGCCCGCTTACGGCGCGAGCCTGGTCACCGGCTGGGCAACGGTGCACGGGTACCCGGTCGGGATCCTCGCGAACGCCCAGGGCGTGCTCTTCAGCGCGGAGTCGCAGAAGGCGGCCCAGTTTATT
>JASHUE010000330.1:0-2952 GCA_030040195.1 Streptosporangiaceae bacterium
CTACGTACTACTGCCGCTGTTGAGGGCCGACGGAGATCTTGACTGGGCATCCTACGAGGGCCCCGAGTCGCTGGCCCCAGGCCCGCGGGGCCTGCTGGAGCCAACAGAACCTCCGCGCGGTGTGACAGCCATCACAAGCGCCGACCTGGTCATTGCACCGGCCCTCGCGGTTGACTCGCGCGGCATCCGCCTTGGCCGGGGTGGCGGAAGCTACGACAGGGCCCTGGCCAGGGTGGCCTTGTCGATCTTCACGATTGCCCTGCTCTATGACGGCGAACTGCTTGAACGGGTGCCAAGCGGGCCCCACGATGTGGCGGTCCGTGCCGCTGCGCTGCCAGCGGGAGGAATCAGCAGGCTCGGTTAACCGTTGCTACCATTTAGCAGTTCACGGCGGCGAGTGCTAATGCCGCAGAGGGAGGAAACGTGCCGACGTACCAGTACGCGTGCACCGATTGCGGGGACAGGTCCGAGGTCGTGCAGCGGTTTACGGATGACCCGCTGACTGTCTGTAGCGACTGCGGCGGCAAGCTTCGCAAGGTCTTCTCGCCGGTCGGCATCGTGTTCAAGGGCTCGGGTTTCTACCGGACCGACAGCCGGAACGGGTCAAGCACCGTCGCGGCCGCCTCGGCCAACGGGTCCAACGGCTCGTCCGAAGAGGGCTCATCCGGCTCGGACAAGTCCAAGGACAGCTCCAAGGGCAGCTCGAAGGACAGTTCGAGTAGCTCCTCCGGGAGCGACTCGGGCAGCTCGAAGTCAGGGCCTGGCTCCGGCGAGGGTAGCGGCAAAAAGGACAAGAAGGCGGCCTCTGTCGCCGCCTCGACCAGCTAACACGCTCTCGGCGGCCAGCTCAGGCGCTCGTCTCGGCGGCCACTTAGCGCGCTCGGCTGGGCGGCCACTTAGCGCGCTCGCCCGGGCGGCACAGGGCGCACTCCGATTAGCTGGGGTTACAGGTACTCGGGACCAGGGCCGGGCAAGCCAGTGACGCACGGCCCTAGGGCCTGTCCCCCATTCGACCTTCGCCAGCGGCGCGCGGGACCATCAGCCACGGACCCGCGCATCCCCTCGTCCTCTGGCCGACGCGCCGATCTACCGCGAGCTTCACTAGGGAGACGAGCGAATGGTCACGTTCGACCTGGGCATAATCCGCCCTTAATCTGCACAAGTCCGGCAGCGGTCGTTGGTTATCGGCTGTTGGATCACGACCTGCCTCCACTTTTCATCGACTCTGCTCGGTCGAACCAGGACGTATCACGACACGCTCCGTACAGAATCGATGAAACGTGTGAATGGATCACACGCATATACCACCAGAGCGGACATTATCCCCGGCTGGGGAGCGAACGAGGGGAGCCCGCGATCCGGCCGGTCGATCGCGGCCGACCGTGTGCCGGACGCGCTGCCCCTCGGGTTGCCCTATGCGACGCCCCTGTCGGCTAACTCGAAGGTTGCGCTCAGGTTCTGGTCACCCATCGCTGGCAGCATCTTCGCGGTAAAAGGCGCGTCGAGCGGGCTCAGGCCAGGTCGCGCCACGTTGATTTTGGAAGTGAGTGCGGTGCGAAACAAACTCGTGCCCAATCAGAAACACAAGTTGACCGGATATGGACGCGGCGCGTGGGCGGTGGCTGTCGCGGGCCTGGTCACAATGCTGGTCGCGGGCTGCGGTGCGGCGTCCGGGAGTGCCGCCTCAGCCGGATCGTCATCGTCCAGCTTCAGCGCGTACCTGTCCTGCCTGAAGCAGCATGGCGTGAGCGTGCCATCGCCTTCCGCTTCGCCCGGTGGTGGCTTCGGAGGGTTCGGCAACTTCGGCGGCTCGGGCTCGTCGTCGAACAGCAGCACTTTCCAGAAGGCCAGGCAGGCGTGCGCCTCGCTGCGCCCGAGCTTCGGTTCAGGCGGCTTCCCCGGTGGTGGCTTCAGCGGGTTCGCCAGTGCGATCAAGGCCTTCCGGACCTGCATGTCGGACCACGGCGAGCCAATCCCGACGACCCGGCCGACATCGCCTCCTGCAGCCGGCTCTGATCCAGCCGACCGATTCCTGAACGGGCTGAACCCCGACAACTCGAAGGTTGCGGCCGCGTTGAAGGCCTGCGAGTCCAAGCTGCCCTCGTTCGCGAACGGCTGAGGCACGGCAGGACCCTGGGCGGTGTCGCGGCCTGAGCCGCGCGCAGTCGGTACATTAACCCGGTGAGCGAGCTAGCAGACATCGGGGTAATCGGCGGATCCGGCTTCTACGAGTTCCTTGACTCCACCGACGAGGTGCTGGTGGAGACGCCGTTCGGGCCGCCCAGCGATCTGCTGGTCATCGGCTCGATCGCCGGAAAGCGCATCGCATTCGTGCCGCGCCATGGCCGCGGTCACCGGTTGCCGCCGCACCGCATCCCGTACCGGGCCAACCTGTGGGCGCTCCGCTCGGTGGGCGTCCGCCAGGTGCTGGCCCCGACCGCAGTTGGCTCCCTGACCACCGACTACGGCCCAGGCAAGCTGGTCATTCCCGATCAGCTAGTCGACCGGACCAGCGGGAGGGTTCAGACCTATTTCGACGAAGGCGCCGTCCACGTCCAGTTCGCTGACCCGTACTGCCCTGCCGGTCGCGCCGCGGCGATCGCCGCCGCGCGCGCGACCAGCTGGGACCCAGCTGAGGCTGGGACACTCGTCGTCATCGAGGGACCGCGGTTCTCCACGAGGGCCGAGTCCCGCTGGTATGCCAGGCAAGGCTGGACGATCGTCGGCATGACCGGACACCCGGAGGCCGTGCTGGCTCGCGAGCTCGCGCTCTGCTACACCGCCATCGCCCTGGTCACCGACACCGACGCGGGCGTGGACGAAGGCGAGGGCGTCACCCAGGAGGAAGTGTTCAGAGTGTTCGAGGCGAATGTCACGCGACTGCGCGACACCGTCATGAGGGCCATCGAAGATCTTCCAGCGGAACGGGCCTGTCCCTGCCCGCACGCGCTC
>JASHUE010000028.1:0-2747 GCA_030040195.1 Streptosporangiaceae bacterium
GACTGCCGACGAGGAGCCGAAGTGGCGGAAGAAGGGCGACGAGCTGCTGACCGGCTACAAGAAGACCTGGTGAAGGTGCAGCCCTCGACAACGCATGCCAGCGGAAGAAGGAACTCGATATGACAACGGTTGAGGACACCGGCCTAGTCGAGATGTCGTGGGATCCGATCACCAGGATCGTCGGCAGCCTCGGCATCTATACGAAGATCGACTTCAAGCAGAAGAAGGTCGTGGAGTGCCACAGCACCTCCTCGATCTTCCGCGGCTACAGCATCTTCATGAAGGGCAAGGACCCCAGGGACGCCCACTTCATCACCAGCCGTATTTGCGGCATCTGCGGTGACAACCACGCGACCTGCTCGGTCTACAACCAGAACATGGCCTACGGCGTCCGCCCGCCGCACCTGGGCGAGTGGATCATCAACCTCGGCGAGGCGGCCGAGTACATGTTCGACCACAACATCTTCCAGGAGAACCTGGTCGGCGTTGACTTCTGCGAGCGGATGGTCAGTGAGACCAACCCCGGCGTCATGGAATTGGCCAACCGCACCGAGGCGCCGCACGCCGCCGACCACGGCTACAAGTACATCGGCGACATCATGCGGTCGCTGAACCCGCTCGAGGGCGAGTTCTACCGCGAGGCACTGCAGGTATCGCGGTCCACCAGGGAGATGTTCTGCCTGATGGAAGGTCGCCACGTGCACCCGTCCACGCTCTACCCGGGCGGTGTCGGGACAACGCCGACCGTTCAGCTGTTCACTGACTACCTGACCAGGCTGATGCGGTATGTGGAGTTCATGAAGCGCGTCGTGCCGATGCACGATGACCTGTTCAACTTCTTCTACGAGGCGATGCCCGGGTATGAAGAAGTCGGTCGCCGTCGCGCGGACATGGTCTGCTGGGGCAGCCTCAACGACCCCGAGTACTGCGACTTCCGGTATGACCACATGACGAACTGGGGTCGCAAGATGTTCGTCACCCCCGGCGTCATCAGGGACGGCCAGCTGCTGACCAATGACCTGGTCGAGATCAACCTGGGCATCCGCATCCTGCTCGGCAGTTCGTACTACGAGGACTGGGAAGACCAGGAGATGTTCGTGACCCGCGACCCGCTGGGGAATCCGGTGGACCGCAGGCACCCGTGGAACCAGCACACGATCCCGAAGCCCGCCAAGCGCGACTTCGGCGACAAGTACAGCTGGGTCATGTCACCACGCTGGTTCGATGGCGAGACGCACCTGGCCGCCGACACCGGCGGCGGGCCGATCGCCAGGCTCTGGGCGACCGCGCAGGGCGGTCTGGTGGACTTCAACTATGTCAAGGCGACCGGCGACAGCGTGCTGATCAATCTGCCGCGGACCGTCACCAAGCCCGAGGTCACCTTCGAATGGAAGATCCCCACCGACAAGTCCGGGGCGCCGCTGTCGAACGCGATCGAGCGGGACCGGGCTCGCACCTATTTCCAGGCCTACGCGGCCGCGTGCGCGCTGCACTTCATGGAGAAGGCCCTGGCCGAACTGCGCGCGGGTCACACGAAGACCTGGGAGTCCTTCAACGTCCCTGACGAGGCGATCAGCTGCGGCTTCACCGAGGCCGTCCGCGGCGTACTGTCCCATCACATGGTGATCAGGGGCGGGAAGATCGCCAACTACCATCCGTACCCGCCGACGCCGTGGAACGCGAGCGTCAGGGACAGCTTCGGCACGCCGGGCCCGTACGAAGACGCGGTCCAGAACACGCCGATCTTCGAGGAGAACCCGCCGGAGCGGTTCAAGGGCATCGACATCATGCGCGCGGTGCGTAGTTTCGACCCGTGCCTGCCGTGCGGAGTGCATATGTACCTGGGCAAAGGCAAGGTTCTGGACAAGGTTCACACCCCTATGGCGGTAACCCTGTCCACCTGATAGGCCTGAGACTGGCCCGGCTAATAGGGCTGAGACTCGTCCGGTTTTCGAGCGAGCACGAGGGGCGCGGCGTCGTCTGGACTGAGGAGCGGGTTTTGCGACGAGGGAAGACGGCGCGCGAACGCGCCCCGAGGGCTGAGCGGGAAGTGCAGAGCGAGCCGGACGGGCGTGGCGTCGTCTGGACTGAGGAGCGGGTTTTGCGACGAGGGAAGGCGGCGCCTGGCGGCGCCCCGAGGGCTGAGCGGGCATGACTGTCCAGAAGGTCGGTGCCAGGGTCGAGGAGCTGCTCGATTCGCTCAAGTCCGGCGGTTTCGGTCCGGCCGCTGCGGCCGCCGAGGAACTGGTGAGCCTGCTCGTCGGGCTGTACGGGGATGGCCTGGCCCAGATCATGACCGTGCTATCCGAGCACGGCCCCGAGGGCATGGCGATGATCGACGCCCTGGCTGACGACCCGACCGTCGAGAGCCTGCTGTTGCTGCACGGCCTGCATCCGCTGGATGTGGACGCGAGGATCCAGCGCGCGCTTGACCGCGTTCGGCCCTATCTTGGCTCGCACGCCGGCGGCGTCGAGTACCTCGGCGTCGCCGATGGCGTGGCCAGGCTTCGGCTGGAGGGCAGCTGCCACGGCTGCCCGTCGTCGACGGTGACCGTTCAGCTGGCGATCACCGGCGCCGTCCAGGACGCCGCGCCCGAGGTGACCGATGTCGTGGTCGAGGGCATGACGGCCATGCCCGAGCCGAAGCTGCTGCAGATTGGCAAGCGTCCCGACAATGACCCTCGGCAGGCGGGGAACGAAGTCGGGTGGGTTGTCTTGCCGGACATCGGCCCGCCGAGTTCGCGGCC
>JASHUE010000331.1:0-2957 GCA_030040195.1 Streptosporangiaceae bacterium
GCTGACAAACATCGCGCTCGCGCTGCGCCGGGAGCCGCGCATTGCCTTCGAGGTGCAGGACTTCGTGATCATGGGCGGGTCCGCCACGCGCGGGAACGTGACCCCGGCCGCCGAGTTCAACATCGCGTGCGACCCGGAGGCAGCGTCGATCGTTTTCTCGGCCGTCTGGACGGTCACGATGGTCGGCCTTGACGTGACCTTGCGGGCGCTTGCCGATCAGGAGGTGCTCGGCACGCTCGGCGCACTCGGCCCGCTCGCGGACATGCTGCTGGTCCCGTGCCTTGGCGGCTACCCCGACGAGGGGATCGGTCCTCCGGCCGTGCACGACCTCTGTGCGGTCGCGCATGTGGCCCGCCCCGGCCTGCTCGGCTGCCAGCCGGCCAGGGTGGAGGTCGAGACCGCGGGCCGCTGGACATCAGGGATGACGGTCACCGACTTCCGCGCGGGCCCGGCCGCGTGCAATGCACTAGTAGCCACCACGATCGACCTGCCGGCGTTCTGGGACGCGGTACTGCAGGTATACCGGCCGGTGGCTGAGTCCCTGACCCGATGAGCGCGTCTATTAGCAGCCGTCCGATGGTGCCCACGGCTGCGCGCCGTATTCGGCATACAGGCGGTTGAACGCTATCTTCTGCAGCGCCACGGAGGCTTGGCCTGCAGTGCCGGTGTATCCGAGTTCGGCCCAGGTCGAGGGCAGGATGCCGAACAGGCCGTCCGGGTCGGTCGGCGTGTCGGTGCTCTCACGGAACGCGACGCACTGCTCAAACGCCGACATGCCCGCCGTCAAGGGCTGCTCTGGATCGGCCTGAGCGTCCCGGGTCATGGCCGGGCGGGACCGGGCCGGCCGCGCGCGATCGCGCGCGAAGGCGGCAAGTTCGTGCTCGAGCGCGGCGGCGTAGGAGATCCTGAACTGCGCCTGGCGGAATCTCGGGTTCTCCGGAATGCGCAGGCGCTCGCCGGCGCGCAGGTCACCGGGCTTGCGCAGGAGCCGCATATTCGGCGGCGTCGCGTAGATCGCCTCCCAGGACATGTGATGCGCCCTGGCGATGCCAGCAAGGGTCTCGCCCGCGCGGACGGTGATCCAGTGGCGGTCGTTGGCCTGCTGGCGGCCCGCTGTCTGCGGGTCGGTGGGGCGGGTCGCTTCCGGCCTGGTTGCGCCGGTCGCGCCGTGCAGCGTGGCCGCGTGCGCGGCACCGCCGGCGCCGAACGTCAAGCCTGCGATCGTCGCCGGCAGCAGCGCAGCGGCAGCCATGTGCTTGATCTTCATGGAGGTTCAGCCCTCCTCTGTCCGCCCTCAGCGCTTCGCGGCGAGCCGCGACTAACAGGTATTGGGCGTGACTAAGCCGTGGTCGGGTGACGGGGTCGCGGCGGTTCGCGATCGAGTTATCCGGCCAGGGCTGAGTGCTGCCGCCGTGGCCATCCGCGGGGGTTACACCAGTACAACCAGCGGACCGGACGCGCCGCATCCGCTGGCGGTCGCGATATGAGTCATGTCACCGCGCGGTGCGCCGGGAATACAGACCGCATCGACCAGCGGCCGCAGGCCAGCCGCTGGCGCGCTCGGTGAGGTCGCCGCCGTGACGGGCCCCGACGAGCCAGGCCGGCGGCAGGGTCAGGCAGCAGGCGCCAGCCGGGCATGTCCCGACGCGGGCACGCGCCGGCCCTGGCGACGACGGTCCGCCGATCGCCAGGGCCGGATGCGCTTGTCCTGCCGCTGACTGGCTAGCAGCCGTCGTATGGGGCCCACGGCTGCGTGCCGTCCTCGGCGTACAGCTTGTTGAACGCCGCCTCCTGCACGGCCACCGACGCTTCGCCGGCCGTGCCCGAATAGCCCAGGGACTGCCAGGTGGAGGGCAGGATGCCGAACAAGCCGTCCGGGTCGGTCGGCGTGTCGGTGCTCTCGCGGAACGCGACGCACTGCTCGAACGATGACATGCCCGCCGTCAGGGACCCGCCGTCACTCGGCTGGTCCTGCACCTGCGCCGGGGCCTGATCGGCTGCGGCCGAAGCGGTCTGCTCCGGGCTGGCCGGCGCCTGCTCCTGGCTCACCGGCGTCTGCCCGGTGCTGCCGAACTCCTTCGCCAGCAGCGCGGCGTACTTGACCCTGAACTGCGCCGCCCGGAATCTCGGGTTCTCCGGGATGCGCAGGCGCTCCCCCACCGTCAAGAGGTTGGGGTTACTCAGGACCTTCGTGTTCGGCGGGGTGGCGTAGATCGCCTCCCAGGTCATGTGGTGCGCCGCGGCGATGCCACTGAGGGTGTCACCCGCTCGTACGGTGACCCACCGATCAAGACCACCGTTGGCGTGGTGGGCGGCCAGCTTAGTGGTGTGGCGGTCCGTTGCCGCGTGAGCGGCGGTCCCGCCGGCGAGGGCCAGGCCAGCAATCGTGGCCGGCATCAGAGTAGCTGTAGCGATCTTCTTCATTTTCATGGGAGGCGAGAACCCTCCTCTTGTCCGCCCTCAGCGCTTCGCCGTAGGCCAGCGACTCACGGTGTTGGGCGTGACATAGGTGCCATGGCCGTTCGGCGCATGGACGTGGTCAGGTGACATGCTCGCGACCCGGTCGCGAATGCCGTCTGGCCTAGGCCGGCTCCTTTCGTCGGGCTCAGTGGCGCTGAGCACACCGGCCCCAATGAAACCTGGTCGTAGTGGATGCAAAGGCCGTCGTGGGCTAAATGTGAGACATGTCACGCGGTTAACGCCGATTAGGTTCGACGTGTGTCAGATCACGATGTGAGATTGGATTCCGGTCCCGCTACAGCCTTCTGACCTGCGGCGATATAGCCCGCTCCGGCCATGCTTGCCACGGTAAAAAGCCCGGTGAAACGTCGCTAGATTGCCTGCGAACCGCGCGGCGAGCTCCGCCACCGGGTCGCATCCCGCCGCGTCTACCGCCGGAAACGTAATTTCCTATTCTTCATATTCCAGGCATAAGCCATGCACACAGCATTCCTCGT
>JASHUE010000332.1:0-3624 GCA_030040195.1 Streptosporangiaceae bacterium
ACCAGGAGATCTACGTGTCGATGCAGGGCCCGAGCGAGCTTGGCATCAGCCAGGACGCCAAGCTTGCCCACTGGGACCGGTTTGCCGATCTGTCGGCGATCGATGTGCCGACGCTGGTGATCGGCGCCAGGTACGACACGATGGACCCCGCTCACATGGAGGCGATGGCCGCGCGCCTGCCCGCCGGGAAGTACCTGTACTGCCCTGAGGGCAGTCACCTGGCCATGTACGACGACCAGAAGACGTACTTCTCGGGGCTCACCGAGTTCGTGCTCGGGCTAGACCGCGCGCGCGGCTAGCGGGCGCTGGTCAGCCGATCGTGCGGCTGTGGCCGCGGAACTCGGCGATGACCTCGTGGCCGCGCCGTACGGTGACGTCGTAGATACCGCTGCGGCCGGATCGTGCCCGCTCGAGGGCGGTCGCGACCAGCACGTCACCTTCGCGAACCGCGGCGAGATAGGTGATGTCGGCGCCGGATGCGACGGTCACCCGGCCGTCGCTGTTGCACGCGACAGAGAATGCGGTGTCGGCCAGCATGAAGATGTAGCCGCCGTGACCGATCGCGTGTCCGTTGAGCATCTGCATCGCGATCCGCATCCGGACCGTGGCGGTGCCGGGACCGGCGTGCACGAGTTCCATGCCGACGGCACGGGACGCTTGGTCGGCGGCGAACATGATCGCAGCCGGACCAGTCGGCGCGTCTGATTCGGTTCCTGCGATCGGCAGTCCTGGCATGGATGCTCCTTCGGCGGCCGCCCGGCTCGGTGCATTGTCGGCCAGGATGGCCAGCCTAGTGCCAGCCCGCCCGTCCCGTGGCTAGGGTGGGCGACCATGGTGACCTTTCGTCAGCCAGGGACGGTGCTGACCGACCATACCTTTGCCGTCCCGCTCGATCACGCGCGGCCCGACGGCGAGCACATCGAGGTATTCGGCCGCGAGGTGGTGGCGGCCACCGGAACGCCGCAACAGCTGCCGTGGCTGGTGTTCCTGCAGGGCGGGCCCGGTTTCGGCGCCCAGCGGCCGGTCGGCAGGGAATCCTGGCTGGATCACGCGCTGCGGCACTTCCGCGTGCTGCTCCTGGACCAGCGCGGCACCGGCCGGTCTACCCCGGCTAACCGGCAGACGCTCGCGCGGTTCCCGACAGCCCTGGCCCAGGCTGACTACCTCTCCCACTTCCGCGCCGACTCGATCGTCGCCGACGCCGAGCTGGTGCGTCAGCGGGTGACCGGCGGTGAACCGTGGGCCGTCCTCGGGCAGAGCTTCGGCGGGTTCTGCACGGTGACGTACCTGTCCCAGGCGCCCGACGGCGTGAGCGAGGCGTTCATCACCGGCGGACTGCCCGGCCTGACCGCGACCGCCGACGACGTCTACCGGCTGACCTACCGGCAGGTCGAGACCAAGAACGCCGAGCACTACGGCCACTATCCCGTGGACGTGGAGCGAGCCCAGCGGGTGGCCAGGGCGCTGGCCGAAAAGCCGGCCACACTGCCCGGCGGCGGCTTGCTGACGGTCGAGCGATTCCAGTCGCTCGGCCACCAGCTTGGCATGAGCACTGGCAGCCATAACCTGCACTACCTGCTGGAAGACCCGTTCGCCGGGGCCGAGCTGAACGACGACTTCCTGCGCCGGGTCGAGGCGCAGCTGAGCTACGCATCGGCTCCGCTGTATGCGCTGCTGCACGAGCCGTGCTACGCGCAGGGGGCGGCTACCCGGTGGTCGGCGCAGCGAATCCGCGCCGAGTTCGCCGGGTTCGACCCGGCGCGCGCGATCGAGGGCGACGAGCCTCTGCTGTTCACCGGGGAGATGGTGTACCCGTGGGTGCTCTCGCTCGACCCCGCGCTTATCCCGCTGGCCGAGTGCGGCGAGTTGCTGGCCGCCCGGCAGACCTGGCCTGCCCTCTATGACCCGGCTCAGCTTGCGCGGAACGAGGTGCCGGCCGCTGCTGCGGTCTACTTCGACGACATGTACGTCCCGCAGCAACTATCGCTGCAGACGGCGGGCGCGGTCCGCGGCCTGCGGCGCTGGGTGACCAACGAATACGAGCACGACGGCCTGCGAGTCAGCAACGGCGCGGTGCTTGACCGGCTCATCGGAATGACGCGCGGGGAGACGTGACCGCTCAGCTACGGCCGCCCCGGCCGCGCTAGTTGAGCTCCGGCTCGATGCTCACCACGGTCGCGCAGTCGTCGGCGAATGTGATCGTGACGTCGATGTGCTGGCCGGCCAGCACCGCAGGTACCCAGTACCTGGCGTCGTCCCACATCCGCGCGAACGGCAGGTTGTCCTCCGCGAACCACTGCGGGCTGACCTCGTCGGACTCGGTAGGCTCCCCTTCAAAGGCCGACGTCAGGTACACCTGGGCCGTCTGATCCCAGGACGGCCGGGACGGGAACCGGAACTCGATGCTGGCCATGTGCTCCAGCGAGTCGGCCGAGACGATCAGACTCGACTCCTCCAGGACCTCACGCACAGCCGCCATCTCCGGCTTCTCGCCGTCCTCGATGTGCCCGCCAAGGCCGACCCACTTGCCGGCACCGAACCCGGCCTTCTTCAGGCCGAGCAGCACCTGGGCTCCGCTGGGTGTCGTCCGCCTGATAAGGCACAGGCACGTCCGCTCCGTCATTCGGCCCAGCCTAGCTGGCGGGCAGCGATGCGCGGTCAGCGCGCGCCCGGACGTCAGTGCCCGGCGGTCGGGTCAGGCTTCGGCGACGGTCTCGACCGCCCTGAGCTCCCTGTAGTGCTTGTTCCGCAGGGCCAGCAGGACGCTGGCAAGCAAGCCGGCCAGCAGCGACGCGAGCACGACCGCGGTCTTGGCGGTGCCTGCCAGATCGGACGCCGGGCCGAAGGCCAGGTCGCTGATCAGCAGCGACACAGTGAATCCGATTCCCGATAGTGCCGCTACCGCCAGGATGTCCGCCCAGGACAGTTCCGGGCTGAGCCGGGCATGGGTGAACCTCGCAGTGAGGTAGGCCCCGCCCAGCACGCCGAAAGCCTTCCCGGCAATCAGGCCCGCGAGAATGCCGAGGCCGACCCGGCCGGTGAAGACCGCCCCCAGTGAGTCAGGCGAGATGACTATCCCGACCGAGAGCAGCGCGAACGCGGGCACGGCGAAGCCGGCCGAGACCGGCCGGATCAGGTGCTCCAGACGTTCGGCCGGTGACTCGTCGTCGCCCGCCGCGGTGACCGGGATCAGCAGGCCCATGGCGACGCCGGCGACTGTCGCATGGATCCCTGAGCCGTGCACCAGTGCCCAGATGACGAGGGCCAGCGGAATGGTCAGCCACCAGTACGTGATGCGGTACCGCTGGAGCAGCCAGAAGACCACGAGCGACACGGCGGCGCCGACCAGCGGCAGCGGCTTGATGCTGCTGGTGTAGACGACGGCGATAACGATGATGGCGGCGATGTCGTCGACCACCGCCAGCGTCAGCAGGAAGGCCCGAAGCGCCGCAGGCAGGAACCCGCCGGTCACGGCGAGCACCGCGAGCGCGAAGGCGATGTCGGTGGCACACGGAATGGCCCAGCCCTTGGCTGTGGGATGCCCCGCGTTGATGACCAGGTAAATGATCGCCGAGGTGATCATCCCGCCGATCGCGGCCAGCACTGGCACGAGCGCTGCCGAGA